>CAYPCP010000006.1:0-36372 GCA_964409255.1 uncultured Pseudobdellovibrionaceae bacterium | reverse complement strand
CCACCAGGTTGGTGCCGTTTTGCGGAACAGCATGGTCGACACCGTTGAAGCGGATGTTGGTCACGTAGTTCGGGTTGTCTTCGGACAGTTCGTCGTTGGTCGTGACATTGCCCGTAACCGTTGCGGATTCGACAACGGCCTGACCGTCGTCGCGTGCAACCGGCGCATCGTCGTATACTTCGATGGTGATCTTGCCATTGGCCGTATCGCCATCGGCATCCGTGATCGTCACGCCGAAGTTGAGTTTGATGATGTCGTTCGGGTTCGTCGCGTCAGCGTGATCGATGTGATCGAACAGCTGGAAGCGGTACGTGCCGTCGTTGTTGATCTTCAGCGCGAAGATCTGGCGGCCGTCTGCCGACGTGCCGGTGAAGGTATCGCCGCTCAGCGTGACGTTTACGGCTTGGCCGCTCGACGTCAGGTTGCCGCCGAGAACGGAACCGCCGAAGGAGAAGGTGCCGTTGACCGGCTTGACGCCGCCCGTTGCGCCTTGACCATCTGCGCCGAAATCGACGTTCAGGTTGCCGTTGAAAACCATCGGACCCGGGGTCAGGTTGGTTTCGTCAACGGCCAGCGTTGCATCGACTGCAACCGGCTCGCCGTCCGGCGTTACGCGGATAGAAAGCGTGCCTTGATCGGTATCGCGGTCGCCGTCACGCAGCGTGTAGGTGATAACTTCCGTACCGTTCGGGTCATTGCTGTTCGCCGTGTAGGAGTAGGCACCCGTGTTGTTGATCGTCAGCGTGCCGTACTGGCCGTTGATGACGACGTTCGAGCCATTGGCCGGAACCGGATAATCGACGCCGTTGACGCGAACGACGGTGATCGTGTTCGGTGCGTCTTCGGACAGTTCATCGTTATCGAGAACATTGCCGGTGATCGTCTGGCCTTCTTCGGCGCCGTTGATGTCGTCATGCGCCGTCGGACCGTCGTCATATACCTTGATCGAGATCGTGCCGGTCGCGGTCGTGCCATCGGTGCCGGTCAAAGCAACCGGGAAGTTGATGGTGATGACATCGTTGTGGTCGTTCGCGTTCGGGTGATCCAGTTCGCGGAACTGCGTGTACGTGTAAGCGCCCGTGGTCGGGTTGATCGCCAGCGTGAAGACCGTCTGACCGTTCGCCGTAGCGGTGTAGCCATTGATCGTCTGGGTGATCGTGACCGGGGAACCATTCGACGTCAGTGCCGTCGACGTGGTCGGCGTGCCGTTCGGCGCGATAGAGCCAAGGCCGTCAATGCCGAAATCATGATCGAGGGTGTCGGAGTAAACCAGGTTGCCCTTATCGAAGTTGGTTTCATCAACGCCGCCTTCGGAGTTTCCGAGCAGCGGGACGTCATCCTGGATGCGGATGCGGATCGTATTCGCAGCCTTGTCACCGTCAAAGTCGGTAACAACGACGCCGAAATCGAGGTTGATGATATCGTTCGGGTCAGTCGGGTCAGCATGGTCCAGCGGACGCACCAGCGTGAACACATAGGTGCCGTCATCGTTGATAACCATCGTGAATACCGTCTGGCCGTTTGCAACGCCCGTGTAGGTATCGGTACCGGCATCGAAATTGATCGTTACCGGCTGGCCGCGCGATGTCAGCGTGTCATTGAGACGCGAGCCGCTGGAAGCGAAGTTGCCGTTCGCATCAACGGAATTGATCGTCGCCGCGCCGTCCTGACCGAAGTTAATCGCCACGGAGCCGTTCGTTACAACCGGACCGCTACGCAGGTCGGTTTCATCAATCGTGCGCAGCGAAGAGCCAACAGTCGGCGCATCGTCGAGAACGTTGATCGTGATCGTGCCCGCCGTGGTGTCGCCATCGGCGTCTTCTGCTTCGATACCGAAGTTCAGCGTGATGACGTCGTTCGGGTTGGTGCCGTCGGCATGATCGAGGTTTTCGATCAGCGTGAAGCTGTAAGCGCCCGTGGTCGGGTTGATCACCAGCGTAAAGACGTTAACGCCGTTGGCCACGCCCGTGTAGGTGCCCGTCGCGGCGTTGTAGGAAACAACAACCGGATTGCCGTTATGCGTCAGCGCGCCGCCGAGTGCGGAGCCGCCGAAGGTGAAGTTATTCGTGCCGGCAAACGTGCCCGGACCATCGGAACCGAAGTCCGCCTGGAGCGTGCCGCCCACAACGACCGTCGGCGCGAGGTTGGTTTCATCCACCTGGTGAACCGGCGGCTGAACCAGGATCGGCTGATCATCGTCCGGCGAAACGCGGATGATGAGGTTTGCCGGATCGGTATCGCCGTCATAATCGCGCAGAACATACGCAAATACGTCCGTGCCGTCCGGGTTGTTGCCGTTCGCGGTGTAGCTGTAGGTGCCGTCGCTGTTGATCGTCAGAACGCCGAACTGGCCGTTGATGACGTGCTGGGTCACGGCGTTGGTAAAGGTATAGGTCGTGCCGTTGAAGCTTACCGACACCAGCGTGTTCGGCGTATCCTGCGACATGACGTCGTTCGTCAGGATGTTACCCGTGATCGTCTGACCTTCGTCAGCGGTGCGGATATCATCGTTGGCAACCGGCGCGTCGTCCTGAACATAAACCGTTACCGTCGTCGGAACGGAGTCGCCGTCATCGTCGGTGACGAGGATCGGGAACGTCAGGCAGATCGCATCGTTCGGATCTGCCGCATCGGCGTGATCGAACGGTTCGATTTGCGTATAGGTGTAATCGCCCGTCAGCGGGTCGATCGTGAAGGTGAATACCAACGTGTTGTTCGCCAGACGGCCTTCATAGCCGTTGGCCGTCGCGGTGATCGTAACCGGCTGGCCGCCGACGGACAGAACGCCGCCAGCAACAGAGCAACCGACGGCAACGTTGCCGTTCGGCGTAATCGTACCCGGGCCGTCGGAACCGAAATCGACAACGACTTTGCCGTTGGTGACGAGGTTGCCGTTAACGAGATTGGTTTCATCGACCGTGCTGATGATCGCATTCGGATTCGGAATGGAGTTCAGCGGGCCGACAGCTGCCGGCGTGCGCAGGAAGAAGGTTTCTTCCTGGCCTTCAGGAGCGACATAACCCAGCGCCGTCGGATCGATCGGGCCGATGTCGTCTTTACCATTGAACGGATCGGAACCCGGCGTGGAGTTGAAACCATAACCACGACCGCTGCCGATCGGGCCTTCACCGGCGGCCGGCTCGATCTGAGCGAGCTGCTCAGCGGTTTGCGGCTGGCCTGCGGACGGCTCGATGCTTGCAACGTCTTCAACGACGGTTGCCTTGCGCGGCGCTTTCGCAACGACTTCTTCTTCCTCAACGACTTTTTCAGCCGGCGCGGTCAGATCGCTGATCGCTGTCACGAGTTCCTTGTTCGTGAAGGTGCAGATTTTGCTTTCCATCGCAATGGACGGAGGAATGTCCTGCGCCATCGCAGCTTCGTAGTTCGTCAGAACGATCTGCGAGCCGTTGTCGAAAGACATAACGAATTTACCGTCAACCGTTTCCGCTTTTTTCGGAGCGGTCATGTCGAACGCGAACACATAATTCTGGCTCGGCTCGAGCGTGATTTCACGAACAACGCCTTCAGAGGGGATAGCGATGATCATGTCATTGTCGTTTGCCGTGTCTGCGGTGAGGCCACTTGCAAGACCGCTTTGCAGAAGTTTCGGATCGACGAGGGTGCCGTCGGCGAGATACAGGAGGTTGCCGCCATTCACGAGCGACTGGAAGTTCGCGATGTTCAGCGTACCGCCGTCGGCGAAGCTGATGACGAGACCGCCTTCTTGATTGAGGTTGATGCCCTGAATATCTTCGGGACCGAACGAGAGGCGCGCGCTGTCGCCTTCCGGAATGGTGTAGTCAACGGTGGCGCCTGCTTTAGGCTGAGCCAGGATTACGTTGGTGCAAGTCATTTCACTCTCTCCTCTGAATGCCGTCCGTGACGGGCGACAGTAAACAAAACATTAATGAAGGTCGTCATTGATAACCCGCGAGCGGGGGTTATGTCAATAGTTATGTTAATAGTTTTTTAAATTTTTCGGTGCTTATGAATAACAGGTCAAAGCCCTCCAAACAACCGGTATTTAACACTTAGAAACTCCTCCAGCCCGTATTTGGACCCTTCCCGGCCGATCCCGGATTGCTTGACCCCGCCGAAGGGAGCCAGCTCGGTGGACAGGAGCGGTTCGTTAATCGCCACCATGCCCGATTCAATCTTTTCCGACACCCGGAAGATCTGGCCGTAGTCCTGGCTGTATATATAAGAGGCCAGACCGAATTCAGTGTCGTTAGCCTTTGAAATTACATCATTTTCGGATTCAAATGCAAAAAGGGCGGCGACAGGGCCGAAAATCTCCTCTTTTGCGATCCGCATCGAATCGGTCATGCCCGTCAGAACGGTTGGCTCATAAAAGGTGCCGCCCAGACCATGCCGCTTGCCGCCACACAGGATCTTTGCGCCCTTTTTGACTGCATCAGCGACAAGTTCTTCAACTTTTTCAATGCCTTGTTCGTTAATTAGGGGGCCGATCACGCTGCCCTGCTGGTCCCCGGGGCCGACCGGCATGTCCCGGACCTTGGCCGCGAGCCGTTCGGCGATGTCGTTATATATAGAAGTGTGGACGTAGATGCGGTTGGCGGAAATACAGGTCTGCCCGGCATTGCGGAACTTGCAGGCGATCAGCCCGGCCAGCGCCTTTTCCGGGTCGGCGGAGGGGAAAATAATGAAGGGGGCGTTCCCGCCCAGTTCCAGCGACACTTTTTTGACCTGGGCCGCGGCCTGTTTCATCAGAATCCGGCCCACCTCGGTCGAGCCGGTGAAGGAGATTTTCTTCACCCGGTCGTCGCCGGTCAGGACATTGCCGACAGCCGGGGCGTCGGCGGTAGTCACCACGTTGAAAATACCGTCCGGGACACCCGATTGCTGCGCCAATGCTGCAAGCGCCAGCGCCGACAAAGGCGTGTCTTCCGCGGGTTTCAGCACTATGGGACAGCCCGCAGCCAAAGCCGGCGGCACCTTTCGCGTGATCATGGACGACGGGAAATTCCACGGCGTTATGGCTGCAGCAATTCCGACCGGCTCCTTGGTCACGATGATGCGGGCGTCACCCTTGTGCGCGGGGATGATATCGCCGTAGGCACGCTTGGCTTCCTCGGCGAACCATTCGACGAATGCTGCGCCGCCGAGGACCTCCGCCTTCGATTCCGCCAGAGGTTTTCCCTGTTCCAGCGTCATGATGCGGGCGAGTTCGTCGGCATGCGCGACGATGGATTGATACCATTGATAAAGAATTTTGCTGCGCTCTTTCCCGGTCAGGGCGCGCCACGCGGGGAAGGCTTTTTCCGCGGCATCGACGGCGGCGGTGGCGTCCTTCTCATTCATGTCGGGAACATGGCCGATCGTTTCGCCGTTGGCGGGATTGACGACGGCAAATGTCTTTCCCGACGCGGCGCCCACCCATTGGCCGCCGATGAAGGCCTTATCCTTAATAAGGGAGGAAACTTTATCTGACATGGGGACCCCGACCTTGATTTGTGATACCCCTTGAGGGGAAATTTGCGATACCAACCTCCTTATAGAACAATCGTTCCCTCCGTACAAAAGGCCCCGCGACATGATCACAAAAGACTCCCTGAAAAATATCGGCGCGCTTGTTTTGCTGCTGTTCGTGTTCGAAGCGATTTCCGCCTGGATCGGGCAAGCGACGATGGGCGGAATACAGGGGTGGTATCAGACACTGAACCGGTCGCCGCTTAACCCGCCGGGATGGGTTTTCGGCGCGGTATGGACAGTTCTTTACGGCGTTCTGGCGGTGGCGACATGGTTCATCTGGCGGCAGCGCGAAGAACATGTCATCGCCCCCGCCCTGATGCTGTTCGGTTTGCACATGCTTCTTAATTGGTCGTGGAGCTTCGTGTTTTTCGAATTCCACATGATCGGCCTTTCCTTCTTCTGGATCCTTGCCATTCTCGGTCTGGCCGCGACCCTGTTTTTCATTTTCCGCCCGATCAGCGCCACCGCCGCTTACCTGCTTCTGCCCTATATGGGCTGGCTTGGTTTTGCGGCGTATCTGTCTTTTTACATCTGGCAGAACAATTCGCTTGATTTGACCGGCGCAGACGCTATGGTGCCGCCACCTCAGGCGCCGGAATTTTAATTCCCGCACAACAAACGTATAAAAACCCCTTTATTTTTATAACTTTATGGCTTTTTTCACGGGGACAACCCGGTGGATAAGCTTGTGACCCACTGCGATTCACCGAACGATTCAAGCCCCCTGCAATAGTAATAAAATTGCTTCAGACAACTAATCCGTAAATAAAAATTACAAAATCGCGCTGGACTCACGGCCCGATCGGAGTCAGTCTTTCCTTATCGCCGGACGTTACTTTCCCTTCGCGGGAGGCACCGATGAGGTGGTCCGATACGAGAGGATGCTTTGGTCGGCATCCGGGGTTTGGGAAATGCACTTCGGGATTACGATCCCGGTTTAAGCGCCCCGGCTTAAGGGACGAAACCGTACAAGAACGTCCAGCCTGCCCGGACCCGTGGTCGTGCACGATAAAACATGAGAAGGGTCGGCTGGTTACGGCTGTACGCAAGGTTACGATCCTGAAATACCTCTTCTGAACCAAAAGTTCGCGATGGAAGCGGTGAGTGGCCCGATCAGCCACGATAAATAAAGCAGGCGTGGGTACGACTGCGAGGCACCGGGAAAGATATGGTGTACATCATGCGCCCTCCCGGCGACCTGAATCGGCATCCAGAATGGCCTTACCGGCTTCGGCCCTAAGACATTCCGGAAACATGCTCCCCCAACAAGGCCCTGGTGCTGTTTACATTTTTGCTGATCCTCGGAAAGGCGGATGTAAACAACAAGCACCAGGGTTCTTTGTTTTTCGAAGACGTACATCGCCCGGCATGCGTACGCCGCATTGCAGACCCCCATTTTATTTTTCTTTACCCATTTCGGGTATAAATGAATATAATTCAGAGTGTTGTGCCGCATTTTCATGGCGACAAAGCCGCCGCGCCCGGGTATATCAAGGCCGCTACGTATTCTTTTTATTACTTTTTTATAAGGTCTGATGCATGGGTTTCCGTTTTGAAAAATTAAGCGTCCTTGTTGTCGAAGACACAATCCCCATGCGGAAATTGATGGTCTCTGTGCTGGAAAGCCTCGGCATCAAACACATCAGCACCGCCGATTGCGGCGAAAAAGCCTTTGAGATTTTTCAAAAAGAAAATCAGGACATCATCATCACCGACTGGCAGATGGAACGCGGCGACGGCATTTCGCTGACGCGCGAAGTGCGCAAGAACCTGCTTTCACCCAACCGTATGACGCCTGTCGTGCTTATCACGGGATACAGCGCGTGGGTGCGCGTGGCCGAGGCCCGCGACGCGGGCGTGACGGAATTTCTTGTCAAACCGTTCACGGCGAACGATATTGCGCGCCGCATCGCGCACGTCATCAACAAGCCGCGGGATTTTATCGAAACGCAGGATTTCTTCGGCCCGGACCGCCGCCGCCGCGTCGATCCCGCGTTCAAAGGACCGATGAAGCGGAAGGAAGACGGCGTATCGGGCATGGAAATCGGATTTAGGAATTAATCATGGCAAAAGACGACAAACAGGAAGTCAACGTCTACAAAGCGAGCAAGATGCTTCAGCAGAAGGTCGGCGCCGGCCCGATCGACGAAGCCATCATCGCCAAAAGCCAGAAGGTCATCGACGAAAACGACGTCGATTTCACGCCGCTGGGGCTGCAGTTCCTGGCCAAGCTCGAAGCCGCGCTGAAACAGGCGAATGACGAATCGATCCCGATGAAGGACCGCAAGCAGGCGCTGACCGGCCCTGTCATGGAGCTGAAGGCCAATGCGGCCATCTTCAAATACAATCTGATCGGGAACCTCGCGAACATCATGCTGAGCTTCCTTGAATCGACACCGTCCCTCGACAAGGACGCGATTACCATCGTCGACGCCCACCACAAGACGCTTAACATGATCGTCGTCAAGAAAATGACGGGCGACGGCGGGCAGCACGGCGAGATTTTCATGCGCGAGCTTAAAGACGCCTGCACGCGGTATCATAATGCCCGCGTAAAGAAACAGACGGCGTAACTTCGCGTACCGGTTTCGTCCTGTATTTACCGCAATATGACGGACCGTTTCGGTCCGATTTTCCGGAAATATTTTCTTGCTGCCATATTTTAAAGTGGTACAAAATCGGGTCAGGCTCATCCTTATCTGAAAGGCGCTCGCCATGCCTGACCTTGGTCTCGACCCTCTTCTCCTTGCGCGAATCCAATTCGCCTTTACTGTTTCGTTTCATATCCTGTTTCCGGCTTTCACGATCGGACTGGCCAGCTGGCTCGCGGTCGTCGAAGGGCTGTGGCTGAAGACACGCAACGATACATACCGGCAAATCTATAAATTCTGGATCAAGATTTTCGCCGTGACGTTCGGGATGGGCGTGGTATCGGGCGTCGTTCTTTCCTATCAGATCGGCACGAACTGGTCCGGCTTCTCCGACGCGACGGGCAGCGTCATCGGGCCGCTGCTCGGTTACGAAGTCCTCACCGCGTTTTTTCTCGAAGCCTCCTTCCTCGGCATCATGCTGTTCGGCTGGGGCCGCGTCAGCGAGAAAATGCACTTCGCCTCGACCGTGATCGTCGCTTTCGGCACCTGTATTTCCGCCTTCTGGATCTTGTCGGCCAATAGCTGGATGCAGACGCCGCAAGGCTTCCGCATCGGCGAAAACGGAATTCTTTATCCCACCGACTGGATGGAAGTTATTTTTAACCCGTCCTTCCCCTATCGCCTCGCGCATATGGTCACCGCCGCCTATCTCACCACCGCGTTCGTCGTCGGCGGCGTCAGCGCCTGGTACCTGTGGCGTAAGAAATTCGTGACGCATGCCCGTATCATGTTCGGCATGGCGATGTTGATGGCCGTGTTCGTGGCGCCGGTTCAGGTTTTTATCGGCGACCTCCACGGCCTTAACACGCTGCAGCACCAGCCGGTGAAAGTGGCGGCGATGGAAGGGCAATGGGAAACGGTCAAGGGTATGCCTTTGACGCTGTTCGGCATCCCGAATGAAAAAACCGAAACGACCGACTACGCGTTTCATGTCCCCAAGCTCGGCAGCCTTATCCTGACGCACAGCTTCGAGGGAGAGGTAAAGGGTCTTAAAGAATGGCCGAAGGAAGAACGCCCACCCGTGGCCATCGTTTTTTATTCGTTCCGCGTAATGGTGGCGATCGGTCTTGCCATGGCATTGACCGGCGTGTTCGCCGTGATCCTTCACCTGCGTAAAAAACTTTTCACCACGCGCTGGTTCCAGATCTGGTGCATGGCGCTGACCCCTTCGGGCTTTGTTGCCATCCTCGCCGGATGGTTCGTGACCGAAGTCGGTCGCCAGCCTTACGTCGTCTACGGCGTGGTCCGTACCGCCGATGCGGTGTCTCCGGTTTTGCCGGAATCGCTGGCGATCTCGCTTCTCGCTTTCATCGTCGTGTACTTCATGGTGTTCGGCGCCGGGACCTATTATATCCTCAAGCTGATCCGCAAAGGCCCGAACGTGAAGGATGAACCCTACGGCGCGCATGGCGTGCCGCAAAGACCGTTGATCACCGATATGGTTGAGGAGGCCACCGAATAATGTTCAGTTTTGAAGCATTCATCAATCTTCCCCTGATCTGGGGCGGCATCATCGGCACCGCCGTGCTGCTTTATATCCTGCTCGACGGTTTCGATCTGGGCGCGGGGATTCTGTTCCCCTTCGCCCCGTCCGATAAATGCCGCGACCGCATGATCAATTCCATCGCGCCGTTCTGGGATGGTAATGAAACATGGCTGGTGCTCGGCGGTGGCGGCCTTCTCGCCGCCTTCCCGCTGGCGTACTCCATCGTCATGCCCGCGCTCTACCTGCCCGTGATCTTCATGCTTCTCGGCCTGATCTTCCGCGGCGTGGCGTTCGAATTCCGCTTCAAGGCTGAAAGCCCGTTCCAGCGCAAGGTGTGGGATTTCGCGTTCCATTTCGGCTCACTCGGCGCGGCATTCTGCCAGGGTTTGATCCTCGGCGGAATCGTGCAGGGCATCGAGGTGACGGGTCGTGAGTTTTCCGGCGGGCCGTTCGACTGGCTGACCGGTTTCAGCCTCCTGTGCGGCGTGGCTGTCGTGTTCGGCTACGCCCTGCTCGGCGCGACATGGACGATCATGAAGACCGAAGGCGAAACCCAGAAATGGGCGCGCAAATGCGCAAAATACACGGCGCTTTACGTCGCCTTCTTCATGGCCGCCGTCAGCCTGTGGGTGCCGTTCCTCGATATCGACGTGAAGGAAGTCTGGTTCGGCCCGCACATGAAATATCTGATGATCCTGCCGATCGTAACTATCGGTGTATTTCTCGCCCTCGCCCGTTCGCTGGTCAGGCAATATGAAGCGCAACCCTTCCTGCTGTCCCTCGCCTTGTTCTTCCTCGGCTATCTCGGTCTGGGGATAAGCCTGTGGCCGTGGGCCGTGCCGTACAAGGTCACGCTTGCGCAAGCCGCCGCCGCGCCGGAATCGCTCTCGATTCTGCTCGTCGGCGTGGTCATCCTGTTGCCGATCATTCTGGCTTACACCGCGTACAGCTATTACATCTTCCGGGGTAAAACCGATGAAACGCCAACTTACTGAGAAACAGCGCCAATGGCTCTGGTTTGCCGCACTATGGTGCGGCGGATTGGCCAGCGTCCTTACTCTCGGTTACGGCATAAAACTTTTCTTCGCCCTGCTTGGTATGGATCACTGAAATAAAAAAGCCCGCATGACGCGGGCTTTTTTTAATACACGGGGGGTGTATTAAAATTTCAGGCGCTTGGCCGTTTTGATCTGCGGCAGCTTCGATACTTTTTCGAACACCGCATCGGTCATATCGCCATCGAGCGCAATCAGACAGATCGCCGAGTCGCCCTTGGTCGTGCGGCCCAGACGGAAGTCGGCAATGTTGACGCCCGCGTCGCCGAGCAGCGTACCGACGCTGCCGATCAGACCCGGTTTGTCGTCGTTGCGGATGAACAGCATGTCCGACGTCAGCGCGGCTTCCAGCGGAACGCCTTCGACGCTCGTGATGCGCGGCTCACGGCCCGTGAACAGCGTGCCGGACAATGCGCGGGTGCGCGTTTCCGTCGTCACCGTCAGGGTGATGAGCGTGCGGTGATCTTTCGCCGTCGCGGATTTCGATTCGGAAATCTTGATCCCGCGCGAATCGGCAACCTGCATCGCGTTGACCATGTTGACCGAATCGGTCAGCGGGCGCAGCAGGCTGGCGATCAGGATCTGCGTCAGCGGTTTGCAGTTCAGTTCCGATACGGTGCCTTCGTACGCAATTTCAACCGACTTGATCGCGCTTTCCGTGATCTGACCCGCGAAGGAGCCGAGCTGTTCCGACAGCTTCATGTAGTATTTCAGGCGCGGCGCTTCTTCCGCCGAGATCGAGGGCATGTTCACCGCATTGGTGATCGCGCCCGTGGTCAGGAAATCGGCCATCTGTTCCGCGACCTGAATGGCGACGTTCACTTGAGCCTCAGACGTTGCTGCGCCAAGGTGCGGCGTGCAGATCACGTTCGGGTGACCGAACAGCACGTTTTCCGTGGCCGGCTCGACATCGAACACGTCGAGGGCCGCGCCCGCAACATGACCGCTGTCCAACGCGTCTTTCAGATCCTGTTCGACAATGATACCGCCACGCGCGCAGTTGATGATGCGCACGCCTTTTTTCATTTTGGCGATCGATTCTTTGTTAATCAGGTTTTTGGTCTTTTCGTTTTTCGGCACGTGCAGCGTGATGAAGTCCGCGCGCTTGAACAGATCTTCAAGGCTGACTTTCTCAACGCCCAGTTCAACGGCGCGTTCTTCGGTGAGGAACGGGTCGAACGCGATAACGTTCATTTTCAGGCCGACGCCGCGATCCGCGACGATACCGCCGATATTGCCGCAACCGACAACACCCAGCGTCTTGCTGTACAGCTCGACGCCCATGAATTTGTTCTTTTCCCATTTACCGGCGTGGGTCGATTCGCTGGCTTGCGGGATCTGGCGGGCGAGTGCGAACATCATCGCAATCGCGTGTTCTGCCGTGGTGATGGAGTTACCGAACGGCGTGTTCATAACGATCACGCCCGAAGCGGTCGCAGCCGGAACATCGACGTTATCGACGCCGATACCCGCGCGGCCGATCACCTTCAGGTTCGGCGCGTTTTTAAGAATGTCCGCAGTGACGGTGGAGGAAGAACGGATGGCCAGGCCATCGTAATTGGCGATTTCTTTCGCGAGCTCTTCGGGCTTCATCCCGAATTTCTCAACGACCTCGACACCTTTTTTCTGGAAGATTTCCGCGGCGAGCGGATTCATTTTGTCGGAAATAAGTACTTTTGGCTTTGCCATTTTTAAGACCCCATTTTGTCTTGTTGGAGGAAACAGGCCTTCTTCATATCAGGGGGCAGTGAACGGAGTCAAACAGGATTCTGGCCCTTTGCCGCCGACAGGCGTATGGTAACGGCATGAAAGACAATCATTTCATCACGTTACCCTATGCTCTGGAACGCGCCGCGCCGCCGTTCGAGGATAATGGAATCGTCTATCCGGCCTCTTTGGTCCGCTACTTCCTGAAGCATTATACGAAAAAGAACGACAAGGTTCTGGACCCGTTTGCCGGCCTGGGCACCACCCTGTTCGCCGCCGAGGAGATGGGCCGCATCCCCTATGGCGTCGAATCGGAGCGGCAGCGGTTTGAATGGACCGCGGGGCAGATGAAACATTGGCAGCACCTGCTGCACGACGACAGTGCACGAATCGCGCGTCTCGGCCTGCCGAAAATGGATTTCTGCATCACATCTCCGCCGTTCATGTCCAAAGACCATCAATGGAATCCGCTGTATTCCGGCGACCCGGCCTATAAAGGCTATCCTGCCTACATCGCCCGCCTGAAACATACGTTCAGCGAAATTGCCAAAGTCATGAAAAAAGGGGCGCACGTCGTGGTGCAGGTCGACAACATTCGCGGGCGGCGCGCTTTTACGCCGCTGGTTCATGATATGGCCGCCGCCATCGCCGCGTCATTGCGTCTGGACGACGAAAAAATAATCCGCTGGGAGAACGGCCCAGCGGATTATCCGTATACGCATTGTCTTATCTTTAAAAAGATTTAGGCGGCCTTTTTCGCTTCGGCATTCTTCGCTTCGGCAAACGCCCAGTCGAGCCACGGCATCAGCGCCTTGAAATCTTCCGAGGAAACGGTCGCGCCGCCCCACAGGCGCAGGCCCGCAGGCGCCGAACGGTATGAGGCGATATCGTACGCGGCCCCTTCTTTTTCCAGCAGTTTTACCATGCCTTTGACGAAATCCTGACGCTCTTCGTCTCCCTTCGCTTCGAACCACGGGTCCGTGATTTTAAGGCAGATGGATGTGGTCGAACGCGTGGCAGGATCAGCCGCGAGGAAATCGATCCACGGCGTTTTCGCGACCCATTCCTCGACGACGCGGAAGTTTTCCGCGCTGCGCTTGATGGTTTCTTTCACGCCGCCGATCGATTCGACCCATTTCAGGGCGTCGATGCAGTCTTCGGTCGCGAGCATGGACGGCGTGTTGAGGGTTTCGCCCTGGAACGCGCCTTCGATCAGCTTGCCTTTGTTGGTCAGGCGGAAAATTTTCGGAATCGGGCGGTTCGGCTTGAAGTTTTCAAGGCGTTCTGCCGCGCGCGGGGAGAGAACAAGCATGCCGTGCGCCGCTTCGCCACCAAGGACCTTTTGCCACGACCACGTGACGACATCGAGCTTTTCCCAAGGCATGTCATACGCAAACACGGCAGAGGTCGCATCACAGATGGTCAGGCCCTTGCGGTCGGATTTGATCCAGTCGCCGTTCGGCACGCGCACGCCCGAGGTCGTGCCGTTCCACGTAAAGACCACATCGCGATCCGTATCGACGGTCGACAAGTCAACAATTTGACCGTAATCGGCTTCCTTGACGTTGCAGTCTTCGAGCTTGAGCTGGCCGGTCGCATCCTTGCACCAGTCGGAACCGAAGCTTTCCCATGCCACCATATCGACGCCGCGCGCACCCAGAAGGCTCCACATCGCCATTTCCACCGCGCCCGTATCGGACGCCGGAACGATGGCGCAACGGTAATCCGCCGGGATGCCGAGGATCGCTTTATGGCGGTCGATGACGTCCTTCAGCTTGTTTTTACCGCCAGCGGCACGGTGCGAACGCGACAGCCACGCGTCTTTGAGCGCGTCGAGGCTCCATCCCGGGCGCTTGGCGCAAGGGCCGGAGGAGAAGTGCGGGTTTTTAGGCTTCTGGGTCGGCTTATCCATGAGAATATCCTTCTATGTGCGGGTGAAAGCTACCGAAGAACTAGAAAATTCTATTCAGACTGTCCAGTGTTTTGTATAAGAACGGACATGACCAAACTCTCCGTTAATCTTAATAAAGTTGCCCTGCTGCGCAATCAGCGCGATATCGGATACCCGTCCGTTCTGGAAACGGCGGAAAGCGTGCTCCGTGCGGGCGCCCACGGCATTACCGTGCATCCGCGCCCCGACGAGCGTCATATCCGCCGGTCGGATGTGCAGCTTTTGTCCGAATTCCTTCAGGCATGGCCGGATGCTGAGTTCAATATCGAAGGTTATCCCGGCGACGATTTCATCGATCTCGTCCTTGCCCATCCCTGCCATCAGGTAACGCTCGTCCCCGACGCCCCGGATCAGCGTACGTCGGACCATGGCTGGAACATCGACGCACACGAAGTTTTCCTGATCGATGCCATCGCCAAAATCAAGGACGGCGGGCGCCGCGTGTCCCTGTTCATCGACCCCGAGCCGAAATGGGCCGCCAAGGCGCAAAAGGTGGGCGCCGACCGCGTTGAGCTTTACACCGGGCCTTATGCGTTCGACCTGTCGAAGCTTCCCGATTACGTACGCACCGCAGAAGCGGCGAAAGAAGAAGGTCTTGGCATTAATGCGGGACACGATTTGAACCTCGACAATCTGTCGCGATTTATTTGTGACGTGCCGCAATGCGCGGAAGTATCGATCGGGCACGCCATCACCGCCGATGCGCTTAAATTCGGCTGGAACGGCGCCGTCGCCGCGTATCTTACCGCGATTGAATTCGGCCAGAAACGCGCCGCCGACAGGAAGATTGCGTGATGGAATTCTTTATCACGCTCGTTGCCTCTGACAAAAAACTGACCGCCGCGCACCTGGCGGGGGTTGAGCGTTTCCTTGATTCGCAGGGTATTGCGCTGCGCGGCGATCCCGTATGGTTGTCGGAACATAAAGCCGCCGACATCCCGACAACCTCCTGCCTTAACCGCGAGCAGATGCGTCAGTTGTGGGATGCGCTGACGCCGGACCGGCTCGACGTTTTCTGCACGCCCGCGCAGAACCGCAAGAAGAAACTCCTTCTCGCCGATATGGATTCGACCATTGTCACGACGGAAACCCTCGACGAACTGGCGGGCTTCGCAGGGATCAAGGACAAGATCGCCGCGATCACCGCCCGCGCGATGAACGGCGAGCTGGATTTTGAAGGTGCGCTGCGCGAACGTGTCGGCCTTCTGAAAGGCTTGCCCGCCGGAACATTGAAACAGACGCTGGATGAAACGGTTTTGTGCGAAGGCGCCGAGACGCTGGTGCGCACCATGCGCGCCGGTGGCGCGACATGCGTTCTCGTCTCCGGCGGGTTTACCTATTTCACCGGGGCGATCGCCGATAAAGTCGGTTTCTCGCACAATCACGGCAACACGCTTGTCATGGAGGGAGATGCGCTCGCCGGCACGGTGGGAACGCCGATCCTCGATAAAACGGCAAAACTGAATTATCTGTATCAATACCGACGGGAACTGGGTCTGACCGACGACCTGACGATCGCGGTCGGTGACGGTGCGAACGATATGCCGATGCTGCAGGAAGCGGGGCTGGGCATGGCTTACCGTCCCAAGGGCATTCTCAAGGAAAACATGCAGAATTGCGTATTTTACGCCGATCTGACGGCGCTTTTATTCGCGCAGGGATATAACGAAGATCAGTTCGTGCATAATTTATAAATTATGCACCGTCCGATACGGCCCTTTTAAGGGCGTCTCAACGCATAAAAATGATCTTTCGAAGACACTTTTCCGTTGTCTTCGACGCAATGAAGATAGGCATGGGAATCGTTTGTGATAAACCTTTTTCCCACGGCACTTCTGAGAAAATCGCGCATGCGTTGGGTAATATCGATCGAGCTGCCGGTCATCACGTGCGGAATGTAATTATAGACGATATTGTTGCTGAACACGGCAACACAGGGCGCGAGAGCATCGTTCGATATCGTCGCCCGCACGACGCAGGCGGTCCCATCGGGGAATTTGGCCGCCTCGATATGTGTACCGGCCAGGTCGCGGTTTTTCCGTGATTGCTCGCATACGGCCCGCGCTTTCTTATCGGCGTCTTCGCGTGTGGCACCTTGGCCGTTGCCAATCGAACCCAGGGATGAGGCCACCGAAAAAAACTGCCGGACAAATTGCGTTTCAGGTTCGGGCCTTTTTTCTGTTGCCGGCGTTTGCGGCGGAACAGGTGATTCCTTGTCCGTACCGAGGGCGGCAACCAGCGCGCCAGCGCCGAACGCCGCCGCCACGATCCATGGCCAGCGCACCCTTTTTGACGAAGCGTTATTTACCTGAAAACCTGCCATATCCTCACCAGAACGTTAATCGATAGCTTGCGCGCTCCCAATTCGGCTTGCCGTAGTAGTCGACACACAGAAGATGAATTTCATTATCGGGATTGAGGCGCACATTGAAAAGACGCGAAGTTTTTCCGATTTGCTTCAGATAACCATTCACCGTCGTTTCGATATCCGTTTGGGTTCCCGCAAGGACGGGCGTTTCGACCCGATAATTTTCGTTGGTTTCAAGAACGGCGATACACGATGCACCGTTATAGTTCGATGCCATGGGGCTGCGAAGCTGACATCCTTCCTTGGAAACATACGCGCCGTTGGCAAAACGTTTTTCGCGTTTGTCGTTGCATATTTTCAACGCTTGCTGCTCGGCCAGCCCGGCGCTCTCTCCCTGACCAATGCCGACCAGCGCGAGATCCGCCGCCACGGCGAAATAATAAGCTTTGCGTTCATCCGCCGCAGGGACGGCAGTTTCCGCCACCGTCTGCTGAGGGATGGTTTCCGCCGGGGTTGGTGCGGAAGGCTGCGCATTGAAATGTTTATTGTAAAGCCCAACGCCGACCACCGCGAGAAAAACCGCCCCGATCGTCCAGTCGCGCCCTTTATTTGAAGACATAAACTCTCTCCGTTTAAGAATATGGAAAAATAGCGACTTGCCGCGTTTATTTCAACCGTTCATTTTGTGATTTATTAACCATTTCGCGTACAATGATGGAGCTGGGCATCTCTGCCCTGCCGCGCAACGGGAAACCCAGATCCATGGCAAAGAAGTATAATTTTGTTATTCCGCAGGATGAGCTCGACGATCTCCTCCACCGCTACTGCCGTAACTTTACGACGCTGGCGAAGGAAGGCCGTTTCGATCCTATCGTCGGCCGGGATCAGGAAATCGACAACGTCATGTTGATCCTGTTGCAGCGGAACCGTAAGAACGCCTGCATGCTCGCGCCCGCCGGGGTCGGTAAGACCGCCCTTGTCGTCGGCTTGGCGCAGGCCATCGTTGCAGGACGCACGCCGGATTACCTGAAAAATGCGCAAGTCATCGAGCTCGACATGCCCGCCATGGCCGCCGGAACGTCGTCGGCCGGTGAATTTCAATCCCGATTCAACCCGATCTGCCGTGGCCTTGCCGAGCGGTATCATCATCCGGAATTTCCGCGATACATCATGTTCATCGACGAAATCCATACCATTATGCCGACCGTCACGGGTTCGGCCTATGCCGGTCTGTCGGAAGTGATGAAGCCTTATATGACGGTAGGCGATCTTCATATTCTCGGTGCAACGACATCGGAAGAATATCGTCAATATGTGCAGATCGACATGGCGCTCGACCGCCGCTTTCAAAAAGTTCACCTTAAGATGCCGAACATCGAGGAGACGATCAAAATCCTCGAAGGCGTTCGCCCGAATTACGAACGGCACCATAAACTGAAAATTCCGGATGAATGTTTGTGGGAAGTTGTGAAGCTGACCGACGAACACATGCGCAAGCGTACCCAACCGGATAAATCGATCATCACGATGGACGCTGCCTGCGCATGGCACAACATGTTCCGCGGCGAAGACCGTACGTTATCCATGGATGCCGTGCACATGATGGTTGCAAAAGAAACGGGCCTTCACCCCGGCGCCCTGTCCGATAAGGGCATCGCGCGCGAAGTGTACGACCCGACAAAGGCCGCTCAGGTCAGCGTGGGCATGAAAGATTTCGCAGACGAAAAAGCCATTGCCAGCTACGGCAAATCACAGACCGAACAGGCAAGGCAGGCAGGCTTTGACGAGGAAGATCAATAAGCGCCCAGCGCCTTTAACAATTCCAGCGTATCGGGATATTCCCCATCAATAAATTCATGGCGTTCATCTGGCACACGGCCATGATGGATAAGCGCCGTTTGAAACCCCATCGATTTGGGGACGGATAAATTCCGCACCGTGTCTTCAACCACCAGGATATTATGCGGCAGGCACCCGATGATGGATTGCGCCATCGCAAACGGACGCGGGCTGTGCGCTTTCGCTTCAAAATCCGAATCTTCCAGGGGAAGGATATGCGTATCGGGAAAGAATTTTTTCATGCCCAGATGCGTCAGCACTTTTTCCGCCCAATGGCGCGATGCATTGGTGACGATCACCTGCGGCAAACCGAGCGCGCCGAGCGCACGGTTCATGTCCTCATTGTGCGCCAGAATCGTTTCGTCGATCGATTCATGGTAAGGAAAATGATAATCCCGGTATTCCAGATTATATTGAGCAATCAGCGATTTTCCGCTGTAGCCATGCTGGGCGTAGGATTCGACAGCCGATGAAAAAGCTTCGTCATAGGTAAGGCCCGCCACCATCTTGCAGATCGTCTGCGCGGCGGCGCGGTTGCAGGCTTCTTCAAAAATCGTATCGAAACGATACAGCGTATTATCGAGATCCCAGATAATGCCGCGAACCGATGACGCGTCCACGATTATTCCAGATAGAAATCAACGGTGGAAACGACGCGCACGGTTTTATTGATCTGTTGAGGCTCCGGCACCGTGTAGCTTTCATCGCGCGCCAGAATCTGGAACAGACCTTGATTGGCGCTGCGGATGCCGCCGACAGCCTGTCCTGAATCCTTGGCGAATTGCGCGGCGGCGTCGCGGGCGTTTTGCGTCGCTTCGGCGATCATGGCCGGTTTGATGTCGTTAAGCTTGGTAAAAAGATAGGTCGGGCCGCTGTAACCCGTTTGCGCAAGAACAACGCCCTGGCGAACAAGTTCGCCCAGATTTTGCGCGGCCTTCGCAACCGAGGGCACGTCTTCGGTACGGACCATGACGGTTTGCGTCAGGATGTAACGGTTATTGGCCGCGCCTTCCTGACGGTAAGACTGGGCGAGAAGATCCTGCACGTTCAATTGCTGCATTTCGACTTTTTCTTCGCTGATCCCGTTTTTCAGCAGGAAGGATTTGATCGTCTTCGCGCGCTCGTCCATAAGATTTTGCAATGCTGACAAATCGTTTCCGGTCTCGGTATAGGCAACCGGCCAAAGCGCCAGATCGGCCGCGACATCGCGCGTCGCCAGACCTTTCACCGTGACGAAACGGTCATAGGAGCGAAACTCTTTCAAACCTTTCGAAACCATGGTGCCTGCAAAACTGATCCCGAGCGCAAGAACGAGAAGAGCGGCGATAAGAAACGGGCCGACGCCGCGCGATTTGCAGTCATTATTTTCCATGATGGGATCCTTTTGTTGTCCGGGTCAGAGTGGCACCAGATTATGGCGGGATCAGGCCGGGATAAAGAAGAATTTTAGGTGTTTATTTCACGGCCCGGAAAATCTTGAAACCGCCGGTTTCGGCAAGCTTTTCGCCATGCGCGAAATGGGTTTTCAAAATGCTTTCATAATCGAGATGGGCGTTGGCGACCATATAAAGAACGCCGCCTGATTTAAGGCTGGCCGCGGCCGTCGTGATAAAGGCGCGCCCCAGAAGCGGCACGGTGCTTTTCCCCTCGTGGAACGGCGGATTCATGACGATAAAGTCCAGCCCGTAAATACCGTCGGCCGGGCGGGATAAATCGGCGCAACGGGAGACAAACCGCGCATCCGTGCAGTTCTGCTTGGCGCAGGCAACGGCGCGGACATCCGCATCAATGCCATGAAATTTTTCGACGGACGCGCGCTTCAGGACGGCCCGCGATAAATAACCGTACCCGCAACCAAAATCCGCACCCGTACCCGCAAAATCCGGCGGCAGACGTTCCGCGAGGAGCTTCGATCCGGCATCGATACGGTTCCAGCCGAAAATGCCCGGAACGGTTACCCAGTCTTCCCCGTCCATCGTGACCGTCCGCGACCGCCCGGCTTCGATCCATCGGTCGGCGATATCGTGTATTCCGTTTTTTGCAGCCCAGCAGACACGTGCCTTGTTTTTCGACATGCTTTGCGGCTCAAGACCCAGTTCCGTCATCCATTTTTCAATGCGGTTCCCGTTGGCGTCGTTGGAGGCGCATACCACGATCAGACCGCCCGCGGCGGCACGTTTCGCGCATTGTGCGAGGTCGTGTTGCGCCTCTTCCTTTTGTTTGGGAAGAAGGCATAGGGTCGCCGCATAGCCCTGCGCGACATGTTCTTTTGAGTCATATTGAAGAACGGTTTGAAAATATGGATAGAAAACCTGTTCGATATACAGATTTTTAAATTCCCCCAGCGCCGGATGCGCCCGCGCGCCCATAAACAGCGTAAGGCCCGCAGGATAGGGGATGATGCCTTTTTCAAACGGCAGGAACAAGGTATCGAGGGCGTTGTCGCTCATGCCCCTATACATACCAGAATTTAAAAATTAGAGAATGATAGATTGATCCATGACAAGATTGCCGTTGGCGATCAGGGTCGACAGATCGACGCCGTGAACGCCGTCGAGCGTGACGAGCAGTTCGAAATCCCCGCCTTTCATCACCTCCACCTGCGTACCGCCGGACGTTGCGGTCAGGCGAACGAAGTCGGAGATAAGACTGTCCAGCGGATCGTAATTTGTCAGGATATCGGTGATGTTGAGCGTATCGCCGGCAACCCCGGTCTGGAAATCGTGAATGATGTCCGGCGCATCGTCGAAGATATCAAAGGCAAAAATATCACGCCCCGAGCCGCCCCAGGCCTGATCGGCACCGTCGCCCATGATGATGAGGTCGTCGCCCGCCTCGCCATACATGCGGTCGTCGCCGGCGCCGCCGATAAGAATATCGTTCCCCGGCTCGCTGATATCGATGATGAAGGGATTGATGTTCAGATCGAACAGGACATCTTCGAAATCCGCATCGCCCAGATTGGGCAGGTCTTCAAAGCCGATGCGCAGGACATCGTTGCTGCCTTCATGCGCCAGACCCGAAACCGCATGCGTGAAACCGTCAGAGTTCAGCATGGTGCTGCCGTCCCGTTCGGTCGTGTGGTACACATTCCCATTCAGGATACGCACCGTTACGCCATCGTTATATACCAGCGATATATCCGCGCCGTGATCGTAAACCGTTGCCGCGCGCTGGTCCGCCTGGCCATAATGATAAATGAAGCTGAGATTGCCTTCGGCGGTGATATCGAGGCCGCCATAGCTGCCGTTTTCGTTAAAACCGTTGGCGACAATGAAAAATCCGAAATCGCCTCCGTTCGCGCCCGTCGGCAGATCGACAATGTGCGGCGTGTCGATACCGGCCGTTTTCACGTTGCCCCAATAAATGCGGGCGTCGATGATCTCGCCATTCCCGGCAATCGCATAGGCACCGAGGGTGTTGTTATAACCGGCAAAACCGTCGCGGAACGTGATGGTTGCCGTCGCATCGAAATTGACCGAAAGATTGCCGTTCACCACGCCCAGCGCCGGATCAGCGGGTTCGGGAAGATTGACGATATTGACGCCTTCCTGCAGCGTCGGCAGGGCGCGTGTATCCGCGAAAGTTTTTACAAGATAGATATAATAAGAATTATTGCCGCCATAGATGACGTCGTTGCCGCGGCCGCCGTAAATACGGTCATTGCCAAACCCGCCATAGATCGTGTCGTCGTTTTCATCGCCGTACGGATCGTCGCCGCCATAGATAAGGTCATTACCGCCGCCGCCGTCAATCAGGTCGTTACCGCCCCCGCCATTGATCGTATCGTTGCCGTTATTGCTCCACAAAACGTCGTCGCCCATGCCGCCGTCGATAACGATATCGCCATAGGTTTTGGTCGCGTGCGCGATCGATATGACATCGCCGCCATCGCCCGCCGCTATACGTTCGACGTTTTTGATTTCAATGCCGTCGGCGCCGAACGCGACCAGGACGTCGCCAGTGTTGGTCAGGAGGAGCGTGTCCAGCCCCTCACCCCCGTCGTAGGAGTGCGTGCCGATGTTTTTTTCGCCGCTGATGGTGACGGAAAGGCCGCTATACGGATTCACAAGCGTCGCGTCGTACTGGCCCAGATGGCCGACGAACATCAACGCGTTATTCCCACCATTTCCGGTGATCGTTTGAACCATGAACCCACACACAGATGTCCGCTTATCGTTGGCGCATCGCCGGCCCTAACCCGGCATGCGCAAGACGGACTGCCTTCATTATTATTTTACGGCGGATAAGATTAAATATTTATGTAAAAATTAAGCTTTATTAAAATTTATTGATCCGTAAATCGCTTGAAATGCGCCGCCGAAGGGAGGATAAACGGGCCATGCCGTTAAAGCCGTCGCAGGCTTGCGCATAAACACAATAATTTCAAAGGCTTAATAAGAGAATGAGCGATGTCACCGCCGATACCATGCCCATTCCCGACCGCCGCGGTAATTTAACCGAGGGTCCGGTGAAGGATCATCTGGTCCGGCTATCGGTGCCGATGACCTGGGGTATCCTCGTGATGATCAGTTTCCAGCTGGTCGATACGTTTTATATCTCCCTGCTCGGCACGGCCCCGCTTGCCGCCATTTCCTTTACCTTTCCGGTCACCATGGCGATCTTCAGCGTGACGATGGGCTTTTCCATCGCCATGTCGTCGGTGCTCTCGCGCCTTATCGGCGCGGGCAACAGCGAGGTCACGCGCCGCGTCACCACGCACGGCCTGATGCTCGCCTTTCTCGTCAGCGCAGCTGTCGGCTTGATCGGATACCACGCGCAGGACCATATTTTCATCCTGCTTGGCGCGTCGGAAGATATGCGCCCCCTTATCCGGGAATATATGACGCCGTGGTTTGCGGGCGCGGTGTTCGTCTCGCTGCCGATGGTCGGCAATTCCGCAATCCGCGCGGCGGGCGACGCGCGCCTGCCCGCCATGATCATGACGCTGGCGGCGCTGCTCAACATCGTGCTCGCGCCGATGATGATTTTCGGCCTGGCCGGTTTCCCCCGCATGGAACTTGAAGGCGCGGCGTGCGCCACCGTGTTCGCCAACATGATCGCGATGCTGGCCGGTCTTTACGTCATTCATTGCCGCAAAAAAATGACGGATCTGTCGTTCCTCTACCGCCTGAAAGATTTTGGCGATTCGGCAAGACGCGTTCTTTTCATCGCGTTGCCCGTCGGACTGACGCAGGCGATCCTCCCCGTCCTCAATGCCTTCATGGTCTATCTCCTGTCGACGTCCGGCCATGCGGCAGTGGCGGCATACGGGATCGTCGCCCGTGTCGAGGCCTTTGCTTTCATCATCCTTATGGGCGTAGCCGTAGGCATGGGACCGATTATCGGCCAGAATTTCGGTGCGCATAAATTCGGCCGGGTAAACGAAACCATCGGCATCGCCATCCGCTTTTCCGTCGCGTGGTCGCTGTTCGTGGCGATTATCCTTGGCGGGTTTGGCCATGCGATTGCAGGGATCTTCTCCGACGAGCAGGACGTCATTCATTACGTCACCCTCTTTTTCTGGATCGTGCCTTTTTCCTATATTTTCTCCAACCTGCTGCGCGGCTGGGGCAGCGCCTTTAACGCCATGGGCATGCCGCAACGTTCGTTCACGATGATCGCCGCGGGAACGCTGTGCATGGTGCCTGCGGTATACATGGGTCACGAATGGGGCGGCGTTCCGGGGCTGTTCATCGCCATTGCGGCGGTGAACATCATTACCGGCATCGGTTTTCACGCATGGTCATGGCGGGCATGCCGCCGCATGGAAGGCGCGGGCGTCAGTCGCGCTTGAAAATATTCTTGATGTCGCCTTTGAGTTTTTCGACATCGTCCTTGGCCTTTTCAACCAGCCCGCCTTGAATCTTTTTCAATTCATCCGCCGGAAGGCCCTTCATCAGCCCCGCCTGATTGGCTTCACGCTGGGCGACGCCGATATATTTCGTGACGACCTGTATAATGGCCTCTTTCGCAAGAATCCCGTTTTCCTTTTCGCCGATCCCGGAAAGATTGATCGCAGGGATTTTAATGCTGCCCAGATCCTGCCCCGGCAGTAACGTGACGCGCGGGTTGAGCGTCGACGCGCCGATCGCCATTTTACGCACGATCACGCGCACGGCTTCGCTGCCGACCGATTCCTTCTGCTTACGCTGCATCGCCAGTTCTTTAAGATCGGTAAGGTTCGTCCCGTTCGGCGTCACTTCGAGGTTCACAACGGAATCGACGACGTTGATATCGTTGAAATCGATCATCTGTTTCGAAGCGGTGTTCAGGCCGATGATGATTTTTTCCGCCGTCATGGCATGGCGACCGTCATAACCCGGCGGATTGGAAATTTTCAGGCCGTTGACCGCCGCGGTGCGTTTTTCGAGCGAGATATCGAGAGAAGAGATCGCCACCTTGACGCCCAGGGCATCGGAAGCGATTTTTTCAGCCAGGCTTTTCGCCAATCCGCCAAAATTCAGATAAATGAAAACGCCGCCCGCGATCACCAAAAGCAGGATGACGGAAAACAGACCGCCGATAAGATTTTTTGCCAGTGCCATGAAATGCTCCTTTGAAATACAGGCCAAGATAACCATGAAAGCCGGCCGCGCCCAACAGGAATTCCATCCTTTGCGATAAAAAAGCCGTGAAATTGACAAACTCACGGTGTGGGATAGAGTCCTGCTGACAACACAACATAAAGGACCAACCATGCGTTATGCCCTTCTCGCGCTCGCCAGCGCCCTGACCCTGATCCCGTTCGCCGCCGCCCATGCCGATGACGGTCTGCACCTGCCCCCCGAAGGGCATACGCTGCTGAATCTGTCGGCCAGCGAACGCCTGACGATGCCGCAGGACACGCTGATGGCGTCGCTGCGCATCGAAGCGAAGAGCGCGGACACCGCCAAGATCCAAAACGACATCAATGCCGCCATGGAAAAGGCCGTCGCCGAAGCCAAGAAGGTAAAAGACGTCAAGGTATCGACGGGCAGCTATTACGTGTATGAACAGCAGGTCGACCAGCGCACCAAAATCTGGCACGGCCAGCAGACCATCGAACTGGAATCGAAAGACTCCGCCGCGCTCCTTAAGCTCGCCGGCGACATTCAGAAAATGGGTTTCGTCATGAACGGCCTGAATTACACCCTCTCGGTGGAGAAAGCCGAAAGCGTACGCGACGAATTGATGGTCAAGGCGCTCGAAAAACTTCAGAAGAAAGCGGACATGGTCGCCAAAGCCCTCGGCAAATCCGGTTATGAACTGACCGATGTCAATGTCGACGGCGCTTCGCCGGTTGTCCCGATGTATAAAGCGATGGCCATGCGTTCCGACATGGCAGGCGCGGAAATGGCGATGGCGCCGCCGGTCGCGGAGCCGGGTGAAACGGATGTCACGCTCAGCGTATCGGCGCGCGTCCTGCTCAAGCCGTAAAAAGGCAGATTGCCGGATAATAAAAAAGGGGCCGCAAAGGCCCCTTTTTCTTGATCGCGCCGTATCTTATTCCGGGTCTTTTTCAAGCACGGCCAGCGTGTCGGTCGAGAGTTTCAGGTCATGGACCGTGCCGTCGGCAAGCTTGGCGTTATCGACTTCCCAGACCGTCTGGTCGTCATCCATTTCAATCGACTCCCAGGCGGTGTAACCCATGGTTTTAAGGGAGCTTTCGATTTTCGACAGTTCCGGACCCGTTGGCGCGCGGTCGGCCAGCGCGGCGCCGGAAGCGCCCATGCCAATGGTCAGAACCGTTGCGGCCATAAGAATTTGTTTCGTTTTCATGGTTTGTTTCCTTTTCTTTGATATTGTTTAAAACGCGCCACTAACGCGTGATTTATCGTGGAAGTTCCCGCTAAAATGTAAAATAATGATTAGAAAGGAGAAATTGCCAATGCTCCATGATTGCAAAAATCATCTTCATTCCGTCAATGAATCCTACACAGAACATATGGGCCACGCGCTGGGGTTCGGCTTTCGCATGATCGGTGGCGGAATCGGCGCTATTATACACGCGATATGCCCCGCCCTGTTCAAATATACGGCCAGCCGGACCGTCGCCCAGCTCCACACCGAACTTCAGGAACGCATCACGCGCGCGCATCACTCTTAATGGACTCTCTTGAATGCCCGCGTATTGCCGTGATTGGCGGCGGGGCTTCGGCCACGCTGTTTCTCGCGGCATTGCAAGCGCGAAATGTCTGCGACCTCACTGTCGATGTTTATGACCGGACGGGACGTTTTGCCCGCGGCATCGCGTATTCGACACCACACCCCCATCACCTTCTGAATGTGCGCGCCGCCAATATGAGCGGACTGGCGGGCGATAAGGATCATTTCGCGAAATGGGCGCAGGAACACGGCTACACCCCGGCCGACTTTGTCCCCCGCCGCATGTTCGGCCTTTATCTCGATACGCTGTTCAAACACGCGGAGGAGCAATTCGCCGTCAACGGCATTATCGCCGATGTGAAGACATGCGAACGCTCTGAAACCGGGTTTGTGATTAACGGGCTGGAAGAATACGACGCCGTCGTGCAATGCACCGGCAATGTCGTCCCTCTGGGGCCGCGCGCGGCGAATGACATTGCCGGTTATTTCCCCGATCCCTGGGCGATACAGGAACAGGATGTGCAGAACGCGCAATCGATTGCGCTGGTCGGTACCGGGCTGACGGCTGTTGACGCTATCCTTACCCTGCGCTCATACGGTTATGACGGGATCATAACGATGATTTCGCGCCGGTCGCTTTTGCCCGCCGTCCATGTTCCGCCCGCCAGCTGGCCGCGCAGCCCGTTATCCGCGGACGACGCGGGAAAGCCATTAAGCCATTTGCTCGGCATGCTGCGCGTCCATATCCGCGAAGCCGCGGCGCAAAATCTGCCGTGGCAGGCCGTGATCGATTCCCTGCGCCCTGTTACCAATATTCTCTGGCAGGGAATGGACGAGGTGCAGCGAAAGCGTTTTGGCCGCCATCTGATGACATTGTGGAACGTCCACCGTCACCGCATGGCGCCCACGATCGCCGCCGAGATTGAAATGCTGCGTCAGACCGGCAGGCTGGCGTTCCTGCGTGATTCCGTGCGCGATATTTCCGCCGGCCCCGTTGTGAACGGCGCGCGCGGCGCGCATCGTTTCGATATCGTGATCAACTGCATGGGATACAGATACCATGAGACGGGCCGTCATTATGACGTGTCGCATGCCATCGGCCCCGCCCGCTTTGGCCCGTTGTTCGAGACGACAGCCATTCCCGAGATCCGCGCGCAGGCGGATGAAGTGGCCGCGCAGGTTATCGCGACTGTCTGCGCCTGATGCTTTCCGCATATGCCATGATCAGGCTGGCGATAATGCCGAGCACAAGAAAGCCCGTCGCGATCGGCACAAGCGTATTGTTATAAAGCTGCCCGATATACGATCCCAAAGACATGGAAATGACGGACGACATCGCGCCGATGATCGCCGACGCCATGCCCGCGATATGCCCCATCGGCTCCATGGCGAGCGCGTTGAAGTTGCCGAACACGAGACCGAAGCTGAAAAACATCACGACCGCATAGGCAAGAAACATCCAAAGCTCTATATCCGCAACCGCATGTAACGCGAGGAACACACCGGAAGCCAGCGTGATCGAAAAAACCGCGCGGCGGCAGATATACGCCATGCCCAGTTTTTCAACGAACCGGGAATTAAGCAGCGATGCGCTTCCCAGCACCAGCGCCAGCAAACCGAAATAAACCGAGAACATTTTTCCCGCGCCGAACTGCTCCTGAAAAATCTGCTGGGAGGAATTGAGATAGCCGAGAAAACTGCCGAAGATGATCCCCATGCAGATCGTGTAACTCAAGGTTACGCGGTTGCCAACGACTTCTTTGAATCCGTGGACCAGATTGGCAAGGCTTAAGGGAATGCGGCGTTCGGCGGGGAGCGTTTCCTCCAGCCGCAGGGAAATCCAAAGGGCGACCAGCGCGGCATAGACGATATAAAGAATAAAAATGTAACGCCACGAAGCGATAAACATGATTCCTTCTCCGAAGCTGGGGGCAATAGCCGGAACCATGATAAAGATCATCATGATGATCGACATGACCTTTGCCATTGTACGGCCGCTGTATTTGTCGCGGACAATCGATACCGACGAAATGTAAGGGCCCGCGACACCGAGACCTTGAATAAAACGGCCCGCCAGCATAAGCGGCAGCGTGTCGGCAAAAAACGAAATCAGGCTTCCGGTCAGAAAAAGCGCGATCCCCGAATAAAGCACTTTCTTACGTCCCAGCGCATCGGAGAGCGGTCCCGCGACAAGTTGTCCCATGGCCATCCCGATAAAGATAAACCCGATAAGATATTGGGCATGATTACGGTTCGTGACGTTCAGGTCGTCGCTGACGTAGCTGAGCGCGGGCAGCAAGGCATCGATCGAAAGCGCGACGATCGACATAAGCAGCGCCATAAGGACGATGAATTCTTTGGTGGGCTTGATTGTATTGTCGGACATGATGCTGTTTCTTCTTTGTAGATGACGCTCTTACCATTATTCTTCCGCCATGAGCAAGGCATTCACCAAGGAAGGCGACGGCGAAGAAGATGAAGACCGGGACGATCCCGATCCGCTTCCTGCCGACATTAAAAATCTTATGACCCCGCATGGATACGAAGCATTGCGGACGGAACTGCATTTCCTTCTTCATGATGAACGGCCCAAAATTGTCGAAATCGTGTCATGGGCCGCGGGCAACGGCGACCGTTCGGAAAACGGCGATTATCTTTACAATAAAAAGCGCCTGCGCGAAATCGACCGGCGCGTTCGCTATCTGACAAAACGCATCGAAAGCGCCGAGGTCGTGGACCCCAGCCGGCAACAGGGGCTCGAGCAGGTTTTCTTCGGGGCCACCGTGGTTTACGTCCGCGAAGACGGTACGGAAATGACCGTAAAGCTGGTCGGGGTGGATGAAGCCGACATGGAACTGGGTAAAATAAACTGGCTCTCGCCGGTGGCGCGGGCGCTGATGAAGGGCCGCGTGGGCGATACCGCCGACGTGCGCACCGAAGGCGGTACGGAAACCATCGAAATCATCGATATCATGTACCCGCTTTCATAAATTACGGAAATAATCCGTTTATCTTATTGATTCGCTGGTCTTATTTTTCTTAGCTGACTCTCAAATAATCAACTTTTTCAGTGGGTTATATTGAAAAATTCATTTTTCGCGATTGACCCTCTCCGGTCGGCTGTCACAATCGGCCTCATGTTGAGGGTTAAATCAGCCAGGCCGATATGCTTTGTCGCTGTCGTCGGTGCGCTCGTCGCGAGCGCAACCGCGCCTGTATGCGCACAAATTCCGCCCACCGGCGAAGCGTCACGCATCACCGAGGAACTCAAGGATCTCAACGTTCCCGAAACCGAAAACCTGAAAGCCCCCGCCGCGCCGGGCCTGCCGTT
Organism: uncultured Pseudobdellovibrionaceae bacterium; assembly: GCA_964409255.1. Taxonomy (GTDB): domain Bacteria; phylum Pseudomonadota; class Alphaproteobacteria; order Micavibrionales; family Micavibrionaceae; genus CAYPCP01. The sequence goes on along the minus strand of CAYPCP010000006.1, from coordinate 6,463 downwards.
GCAGGAAGCCCCCGCGGGCGCCGAGCAAATGAATTTCGTTTTAAGCGGTGTCACCATCAACGGCATGACGGTCTATCAGCAGTCTGCCCTGGAATCGCTGTATGCCGATAAAATCGGGCAGGAAATCAATCTTACCTATCTGTTCGACCTTGCAAATGCTATCACCGTTAAATACCGCAACGAAGGGTACATCCTCAGCCGCGCGATCGTGCCGCAGCAGGAAATCCGCGACGGCCATGTCAGCATCGACGTCGTCGAGGGATACGTGCAGAGCGTCGTCGTCAACGGCGCGGAAAGCGAAGACGCCCGCGATCATATTCAGGCTATCGCCAATAACGTCACGCGGTACAAGCCCGTCAATATCAGCGATATCGAGCGGTATCTTCTTCTTGTCCGCGACATGGCGGGCTTTACCGTCGAGTCTCTTTTAAAACCGTCGGAGGAAGGTGTTGGCGCCGCCGACCTTATCCTTCAGGTCACATACGACCCGTATATGATAAGCGCCGGGCTTGATAATTACGGCACGAAATATCTCGGCCCCGTGCAGGGAACGCTCCGCGCACAGGGCAATTCATTCCTGCGCGCCGGTGACCGTACGGTGGCGCGCTATATCGCCACGAACAATATGGTTCCGTGGAATCAGCAGGAACTGCGTTATTTCGACGTCAGCCACAGCACACCGCTCAATACGCAAGGAACGATGCTCACCACGTCGGCCACGCGCGTTATTGCCTATCCGGGCAACAACCTCGACCCCCTCGGCGCAAAAAGCCAGAATACGATTTTCTCCATCGAGGCATCGCATCCGTTCATACGCAGCCGTCAGACCAACCTGTTTGGCGGCGTGCAGTTCAACATGATTCATACGGGCAACCAGATTACAGGCCTGACGCTGGCCGACGACCGCCTGCGCGTATTGCGGCTGAACGGCACCTTCGATCACGCCGACAGCTGGAACGGGATTACGCAGATCAACGGGGAAATCTCGCGCGGCCTCGATATCTTTGGCGCATCGAATGAAAATTCTGCGGAACTTTCCCGCGCGCGCGGCGAATCGCAATTCATGAAATTCAACGTCGACGTCGCCCGCCTGCAAAAAGTGTTCAACAACGTCAACCTGTACGCCGCCGTGCGCGGCCAGTTCAGCAACGATCGTCTTTTGTCCGCCGAGGAATTCGGCGTAGGTGGCGGGTTGTTCGGCCGCGGGTATGACAGTTCCGAGATCACGGGGGACCGTGGTTACGCCGGGAAGCTTGAGCTTCAATATAACGGCATCGCCAATCTTCCCTATCTTGAAGATTATCAGGCATTCATTTTCTACGATGCGGGGAAAGTATTCCAAAGCGATGGAAAAGCCGGGCCGGATTCTTCAATTGCCTCCGTCGGCGGCGGGGTCCGTTTTAACGTAAATGACGGTTTGTCGGGAAGCCTGACCGTGGCAAAACCCCTTACGAAGGGTGTCGATTCGCGCCAGGGCGACAAAGATTTACGCGCTTATTTCTCAATGTCAGTACGCTACTGACGCGGGCGGCAGCGTACGAACGGCCGCGCCTTCCTCTTCTTCGTCATCATCGTCGTCATCATTATCGTTCGCCGCGCCGCCCGACACGATGCGGATAAGATCGATCGACGGCGCAGACCCCATCATCATCGAAAGCATAAGATCGCGCGTGTAAACAACGAATGCGTCGTCGAGCAGCAGCACATCATGGACGTAAGGACGGCGCAGCGGATCCTGAACCATCAGGTCGCCGGCCGTTTGTTCACGATTTTCGGCATCGCGCCATGGCGTTTCGATCGGGAAGATCTGCGCGCTCGGGTCGAAAACCACGCTGGGGACGACAGGCGGTGGCGGCGGGACATACCCTTTGATCAGGAACCCGTTCATCGTGAACGGTCCCGGCTCTTTTTTAACAAGAACCACGAATTCAGCCGCATCTTCGCCGCCCAGGCCACCGACCGTCCCGGTCAGAATCGCGGCCTGCGAATCAACCGTTAATGCCTGGACGTTCACGTCGCCCGTAATGGTATTGCCCGCCGCCAGAACCGCATTGTTGACCGGCGTTACGCCGCCGATGGAATCGGTGATATTGATATTCCCGCCAGACGTCATGTTAAGATCATGCGGCCCATCGATCTTATCGACGCTTATGCCGCCCGCGCCAGACGCCAGATTTAACGTACCGTTCATGATACCGCCGCCTGTCGTCGCCTGTAACGACAGCGCAGAGCCGCCCGTCAACGTTACGCCGGAACCATATGTGATCGCGTCACTGCCGGCATCGTCGGCATCATCATAGTCACCGTTCAGGCTTAAGCCGCCCGTCGTCGTTGTAATATTGACCAACGCATCAATACCCGCATCCGCATTCGCGCTCAGCCCGCGGAAGGTAGAGGCATTATTGATAAAGCGCACCATGCTGTTATTGCCGAGCGCATTGAGATTCACCTGACCGATTCCCGCCGAATTCGCTGCCGTGACGTTATCGACCGTGATCGTTCCCTGATCGGCGCCGCCTACCGTCAGGCTTGCCGCGGTGATATTCTGCAGCTCCGCGCCGGATAACGTGATATTGCCCGCGGCATTGCCCAGGCCCCATGTCCGCCCCGGCGTGCTTGCGGCGAATGTCGTACCGGCCGCGCCGCTGTTGATCGTGCCGTTCACGGCATAATCGAACGCCGTGACGTTAAGCGCGTTTCCATTCGTATTGAGGGATGCGCCGCCATTCACGGTGAATGCGCCGCTGCCGTTATTGTCGAGATCGGAATCGATCGTTGTCGTGCCCGCCGTGGTCACGGCGGCGCCGATCGTCACGCCGTTATTGGCCGCGGCATCGAGCGTACCCGAAATCGTCGATGCGCCGATGGTCATCCCATTGGTATCGCGCAAGGTAACGTTACGGCCCGACGTTACGGCCACCGTGCCGAAATCATTCGCGGCTGTGTCGAGGGTGATATTATTTCCGGCACCGGCGGCAATCGTGGCCGTGCCCGAAACGGCGACGGTTCCGCTATCCGTAACGGCACCGGATGTCGTGAGGTTCAGGTTCCCTGCCGTAACGACCGTCAGATTGACGCCGCCGGCATCAAGGAACGAAACGGTCTGTCCCGCCGCATTGATACCCAGATCGGTAACATTATTGGTTGCCGTCGCCAGCGATACGGTGCCGCCGCTGGTGATATTAAGGGCGGGCGTATTGATCGACGCATCGCCTGACAGCGCGCCGCCGGTCTGCAATGTTCCGCTGCTGCCGGTTATGCCGGCGACACCGTCGACTGTCGTGATATTCGCGGCGTTCGCATCGCGGAAGCTGACGGTTTGACCCGGGGCGTTGATGGCGACATTAGTCACATCATTTGCCGCATGACTGAGATCGACCGGACCTCCGGCGGTGACAGCCAGATTGTCGACATCCACCGCGCCCGCCGTGCCGGTAACCGCGCCGCCGCTGCGCAGGTGCAGGGTTGAAATATTGGACGGCGCGATATTCCCCACCACCGTGATCGCGCCATGCGACGCATCGCCAAGGCGCAGGGTGCTGGCGGTGATATTATTCAGTTCGGCAGCACTCAGCGCCATATCGCCGCCCGCGCCGCCAAGGCTGATGATTCCGTTGTCGGAAGCAAGGATCGTCGTCGTACCGCCAGCATTCGTGATAGCGCCGTTCAAGACCACATCGTTTGCGGTGATATTCAATGCGCTACCCGATACGCTCAGCGTCTGACCGCCATTGATGGTAAAATCACCGACGCCGTTATTATCGAGATCGGCGTCGAATGTGGCGTTGCCGCTCACATTGACATTACCGCTTTGGGTAATACCGTCATTCGCCGTCATGTTGAGCGCGCCGGAAATCGCCGAGCCAGCCAAAGTAACCGCATTAATATCGTTGATATTGACGTTATTCCCGGAAACGACCGCAATGCTGTTGAAATCGTTCGCCGCGTCCAACGTAACGTTATTGGCGGCCCCGGCAGAGATGCTCGTCGCGCCGGAAATAACCGACGGCGCGCTGTCTGTTACGGCGCCATTCGCATTGATGGTCAGAGCGCCTGCCGTAATACCGGCAAGGTTGATGCCGTCGATATCGGTAAAGCTGACGTTCTGCCCCGCTGCGGATACGATAAAGTTATCGATATCGTTTGTTGCCGTATCGAGCGTAACGGACCCCGTGCTCGTAATATTCAAGGTGCCGACAGTTGTCGTTCCTGTATCGGTAATCGCGCCGCCGGACGTCAGCGTCGCGCTCGCCCCATTCAAGCCGTTGATATTAAACCCGTCACTATCGACATAGGTAATCGCCTGACCGGCTGCCGAGAAATTGATGTTATCAATGTCATTCGAAGCGAAATCGAGCGTGATCGGGCCGGTTGTCGTGATGTTGGCCGTTCCCGCCGTAATCGCCGCGCTGTCCGTCACCGCGCCGCCAGCGTTCAGCGTAAAGCTGCTGGCCGTGATGCCCGCCAGATCGAGGCCATCGATATCGGTGAAAGCCGCCGCCTGGCCAGGCGCGCTGATCGTCAGCGTATCCGCATCGTTCGACGCGAAATCCAGCGTCACCGGGCCGGTCGCCGTTACGTTCAGGGTATTCGCCACCACCGCGCCGCTGTCCGTTACAGCACCGCCAGCGTTCAGCGTGAAGCTGCTGGCCGTGATGCCCGCCAGATCGACGCCATCGGTATCCGTGAAAGTGGCTGCCTGGCCGGCGGCTGAGATCGTCAGCGTATCGACATCATTGGATGCCGTATCCAGCGTCACCGGTCCCGTCGCAGTGACACTGAAGGTGCCCGCTGTGATAGTGCCGCTATCGGTAACGGCCCCGCCAGCGGTAAGGATCGCACTGCTGCCATTCAATCCTGCGATGTCAAAACCGTCCTGATCGACGAAGACGATCGCCTGTCCTGCCGCATTGATCGTCAGCGCGTCAACATCGTTCGTTGCGGTATTCAGCGTCACGGCACCGGCGCTGGTTACATTCAGCGTCGCGGCCACCAATGCGCCGCTATCGGTGACGGCCCCGCCAGCGTTCAATGTAAACGCATCCGCCGTAACACCCGTCAGATTTATATCGTCAGCATCGCGGAAAGAAACGATCTGACCGGCGGCGCTGACACCCAGATTGTCGACATCGTTACCGGCGTTCGTGAGCGTAATCGCACCCCCGCCGGTAATCGTAAGATCTCCTGCGGTGATAATGCCCGACTGCGTCAATGCGCCGCCGATATTCAGTATCGCATTATTTGCATTCAGCCCGTTGATGTTCAGCCCATCCTGATCAACGAAGGTAAAATTCTGACCCGCCGCGTTGACATTTATATTGTCGGCATCGTTGGTTGCCGTGTTCAGCGTGGTCGGGCCGCTTGTATTGGTGATGTTCAATGTCGCCACCGTGATCGCGCCGCTATCGGTCACGGCGCCTGCGGCTGTCAATGACGCGACATCCGCGGTCAATCCTGCAATGTCAAATCCATCCTGATCGACAAAAGTAACGTTCTGGCCCGCTGCGCTGATATTGATAATGTCGGCGTCATTTGTAGCGAAATCGAGCGTTACCGATCCGGGGCTTGTGACATTCAACGTACCGGCAACCGTTGCCGCGCTGTCGGTCACAGCGCCACCCGCATTCAGTGTGAACGTTCCCGCCGTAACACCCGCGAGGTTGATGCCATCCGCATCGGTAAAGGCAACCGCTTGCCCTGCCGCCGAAACAGTCAGGTTATCGACATCGTTGGTCGCGAAATCGAGTGTGATCGGACCCGTGCTGGTGACGTTCAGGTTTGTCGCAACAATCGCGGCGCTATCCGTAACAGCGCCCCCTGCCGTCAACGTAAACGTTCCGGCCGCGATACCCGCCAGATCGATACCATCCAGATCGTTGACGATAACTGTCTGCCCTGCGGCACTGATCGTCGCGGCATCGAAATCGTTACCTGCATGATCGAGCGTCACCGCGCCCGGCGACGTCACATTCAGCGTCCCCACAATGTTCGCCACGCTATCGGTTACAGCGCCGCCGGCCACCAGCGTGAATGCACTCGCCGTAACCCCTGCGAGGTTAAGCCCGTCCTGGTCGACAAAGAGCACAGCCTGACCCGGCGCGCTTACACTCAGATCGTTTACATTATTGGTTGCCGTGTTCAGGGTCACGGGACCTGTACTTGTGATGTCCAGCGCACCCACCGCGATCGTACCGCTATCGGTGACGGCACCCCCTGCGTTCAGAGCTGCGCTGCTGCCTGTGAGACCCGAAATATCGAAGCCGTCCTGATCGACAAAGACAATCGGCTGCGCGCCTGCATTGATATTCAATATATCGACATCGTTCGTTGCCGTATTGAGCGTGACAGGTCCCGTACTCGCCACAGTCAGCGTGCCGGTTGTGATCGTGCCGCTATCGGTGACACTACCGCCCGCGTTCAGCGTGAACGTGCCCGCCGTAATGCCTGTCAGGTCCACGCCGTT
>CAYPCP010000005.1:32411-36638 GCA_964409255.1 uncultured Pseudobdellovibrionaceae bacterium | reverse complement strand
GAAAATTCGGCGCGCAGACCAACGGCAACTGGTGCCGCTCCAACGGCACGCAGGTGATCTGTGACCAGACCGCCCCCAGCGCGACCGATAAAGTCGCCAAGGCGGGCGACACCATGACCGGCGCCCTCACCCTGTCCGGCACCCCCACCGCCAACAACCACGCCGCCACGAAAGCCTATGTCGATTCCGTCGCGGCCGCAGCGGGCGGAGGGCAATATCAGATTTCTTGCTCGGGGGATGGGGCTGGTACCGGTCTTTCGGGTTATTGCATCAGAATAAATACATCTACGGGCACAACGGAATGTCGCTATAGGAGTAATACTATGAACAGCAACTCTCACGGTAGCGGTTGGGCAGCGTGTACGGTTGGTTCTAGTGGCGGTGGCACCGCCAGCCCATGGTAAGATAATATTCCATGATGAATCGTCTCGCTGCACTCCTGTTCCTTTCCGCCGCCACGTTTTCCGGCGCGGCGGTGGCGGAAGACTGCACAAAAATGCGGGTGCGGATCGCGGGGACCAGCATGGCGCCCGCCATCCCGCACGGGTCGACGGTGGAAGCCGTGCCCGTGGCATGCGTGGGGCGGGCGCTGGCGCGGGGCGATATCGTGTTGTTCGCGACCGGGGCCGACCCGCGTCCGGTCATCAAGCGCGTCGTCGCGCTGCCGGGCGATCGTTTCGGCGTTGCGGATGACGGCACGCTCCGTGTGGACGGACAGGCGGCAAAGACGCTGGGCGGCACGCCCTATCACCTTGAGGCCGGGCGGCGCGGGATGATCGCGCTGTATGCGCGGGATTATAACGGCGTCATCCCGGCGGATACGTTCCTTGTCATGGGCGAACAACCCGGCGGCACGACCGACAGCAGCCGCATCGGCCTTGTCCACCGCGACGATCTGCGCGCGGTGGTGACGGGACATTTTATAAACGGTAACTGAAATTAATGCGCGGTGGTCGCGGAAGGCGTCTTGCCTTCTTCTGTCGCCGGGGCTTCGGCGTCGCTGCCCGCGGCGGCAGCATCGGCTGCCGGTTCAGGCGGCGTCAGTTCGGCGGCTTCGGCCTTGATCTCACCATCCGATGGCAGGGCTTTCGGCGCATCCGCCTTGGTCCGCAGCCATGCGATCAGCGCGGCGCGGTCCTCCGCCTTCTTGACGCCGAGGTAATTCATCTTGGTGGCCTTGGCATAGGCTTTCGGCTTCCACAAAAACTTGTTCATTTCGGCATAGGTCCAGACATTGCCGCCGACTTCGAGCAGCGCGCCGGAATAAGCGAAGCCCGGCATGTGGTCTTTCGGGCCGCCGACCACGCCGTACAGGTTCGGGCCGACGCCCGAGGGACCGCCCTTGTCGAAGGTGTGGCAGGCCGCGCAGGCCTTGGCGAGTTTTTCGCCCTTGGCGATATCCGCCGTGGCGATCATCGCCAGGATCGGTTCCGGCATGGCGACCGCAGCGGCAGCGCCGCCCGCGCCTTCTTCCAGACCTTCGATCGCATAGGCGTCTTCGTGGAGTTTGTGCGGATGGACCAGCGCCTTGCCGAGGAAGCCGCCCAGCGAGGCGACAATGCCCGCCACCAGAATGGCCGCGAAGATTTTATTGAATTCCATACCGCCCATGGGAAGTGACCTGTTTTATTGCCTTGATTACGGGTTGCCGGATTTTTTACTTGCCGAACTTTTTACTTGCCGAACTTTTTACTTGCCGAACTTTTTACTTGATTGTCCGGCGTGCGCCGGGGCAGATAGGAGCATATACTGGCGCTTCATTTCTGCCAACAGCACAATGGTTTACGGGTTTAGAGCGACCCGGGCCAAAAATCAAGGCCCAAACACGGGGATAGACGCATTATGAGCAAGCAAAAGATCGTTTTTCAGGGATTCCCAGGCGCCTATTCCGACATGGCCTGCCGCGAAGTGTTTCCGGGCGTGGAAACCGTGCCGTGCGAGACGTTCAGCGACGCTTTTGCCGCCATGGCCGACGGTAAGGCCGAACTGGCCATGATCCCGGTCGACAATACGCTGGCGGGCCGCGTGGCCGACGTCCACCACCTGATGCCCAAAAGCGGCCTGTCGATCGTGGGGGAGCATTTCATGCGCGTCGAACACGCGCTTTTGGGGGTCAAAGGCGCGAAAATCGAAGATCTCAAGCACGTCCACAGCCACATGCACGCCCTGCCCCAGTGCCGCAAGGTCATCAAGGAGCTGGGCCTCAAGCCCCACGTCCACGCCGACACCGCCGGGGCGGCCAAGCAGATCGCCGAAGGCGGGGACAAGACCCACGGCGCCATCGCCTCCAAGCTGGCGGCGGAAATCTACGGTCTCGACGTGCTGCGCGCCGACGTGCAGGACGCCGATCATAATACGACCCGGTTCCTCGTCCTCTCGCGGGAAGCGCAGGTCCCGGTTCTCGATGAAAAAGAGCTGTACATCACCAGCTTCATCTTCCGCGTCCGCAACATTCCCGCCGCCCTGTACAAGGCCATGGGCGGGTTCGCGACCAACGGGGTCAACATGGTGAAGCTGGAATCATACGTAAACCCGCAATTCCAGGTCGCCCAGTTCTACGCCGACGTCGTCGGCCACCCCGAAGCCCGCCCGCTCCAGCTGGCGATGGAAGAACTCGGCTTTTTCGCCAAGGAAGTGAACATCCTGGGCACGTACAAAGCCCACCCGTTCCGCAATCTTTAAAAATAGGGTTTTGCCATCGGCCTTAAGCCTATGTTAGCCTGTCCGGGCGTAAGATTGATTTTTAAGAACAACGATAAGGATTTAGACCATGCCATCCCATGCTCAGCTTGCCGCGAAACTCCTGCGCGACGCCGCGACATTCTTCCGCACGATCGCGGAACAGAATCCCCCGCTGAAAGAGCAGATGGGCGAGAACGCATCGGTATTCGACCAGGTCGCCGACCTTGTCGAGCGCGACCCGACCGGCGTCATCGAAGACCCGAACCGCTGATTATCTTTTCCCGTTAATGCGTTAGAAAGAAGCTCGCGGCGAACGCCCCGACGCCGCAGACCAGTGCGAAGACGATCGCGATCATGGTGCTGTTGTCTTTTTTCGGGCTGCGTTCGAACACTTTAAGCGTCATATCGACGACGCGGTTCTTTTTCTGGTCGAAGAATTTCTTCTTCACCTCGATTTTCTGGAACTTCTCGGAATCGTAAAGGCCCTGCGCCTGCACCATGGCCTTGATCATGTCATCGACCGTGGAATGCTTCTGCCATTTGCTTTCCCCCTTCTGGCCGGGGCTCGGCATGTCATAGGTATAGATCGAATATTCAATCTGCGCGGCTTGGGACTGGGGTGCTGTGACCATCCTGACCTCGTTCCTTAAATCTGTTTTTCTTTATGAAGCCTTACAACCTGAAGAAAGCGTAAGGCACTCGGAATAGAATACGTCTTAAAGGGTAAAATAACCGTGAAATGGTTAACAAAGCCTTAATGCCCAAAGGCCGCCCTTTCCTTGTGTTTGACGGGGTAAACCGCTACTATTTGCAAGAATGCAAACGTTGGTGCGTGCGCGTTCGCCCACAGTCCTTCCCTTCTTTTCTTTGTCCCTCTCGGTAAAGCCATGGCCCGTAAATATAAAATCAAGCGCAAGAATCCCGGTTTTCTCGCCCGCATCATTCCTGTGCCCGTGCAGGCGTTTCTCGCCCGCCGCGTGATCGATTCCGTCGGCCTCGCCTTTACGCTGCTGGGATCTTTCCTGATTCTGGCGATCCTGTCCTATCGCCGGACCGACCCGTCGTGGAACACCGCCAGCACGACGCGCGACGTCGCGAACTGGATGGGCGCGCCGGGCGCATCGGCCTCTGATCTTTTGCTGCAGACTTTGGGGTTGGGCGGCGCGGCCTTTGCCGCCGTCCTGACAGTCTGGGGGGTGAGCATCCTGCGCCGCCGGTCGCTTGCGCCGTTCTGGCTGCGCATCGTATCGCTCGCCGTGACGACCTTTGCCACCGCCATCGCCACCGCGCGCGTCTCCGCCGGTGAATGGATGGCACAACCTTATCTGGGCGGCAGCGCCGGGCAGATGATGCTGCAATCCCTCGCCGATACCGGACACGCCGTCGGCATGGGCACGCCCTATACATTTGTTGCCCTGATTGCCGGCGTGTTCGCGCTCGCTTCTTTCTCTCTGGCCGTGGCGATGGACCGCGAGGAATGGGCATGGCTGCTCGGTTCCGCCTGGGCCACCGCAACCGCCGCCGCCCATTTCACCGTTGAAAAAA
>CAYPCP010000005.1:0-32401 GCA_964409255.1 uncultured Pseudobdellovibrionaceae bacterium | reverse complement strand
CGACAAGGCGCAGCAATTCTATGGCTGGGTCACACATTACGGCGATGAATCCTACGTCCCGAAAAAATCCGAACGCAAGCCGGCCGTCAAACACCCCGCCCTGATTTCGTCCCGCGCGCAGGAAGAGGATGACGAGGAGGATGACGACGAAGAGTCCGATGAAGAAGAGGACGAAGACGGCGAATACGAGGAAGAAGAGGATGACGAAGAGGAATATGACGAAGACGAAGAAGAGGAGGACGACGAGGAGGAAGAGGACGATGATGAAAACGGCCCCGTCTATCTCGAAGCCAAACCTTTAAGCGCGATTAAAGTCGTCACCTCCGAAAGCGTGTCCAAGGCCGGTCGCGGTTCGCGTCAGGCAAAGTTCAAATTGTTCGATGGCGGCGAATGGGAACTGCCCGCGCTCGACCTGCTGCAGGAACCGCCCGAAGATCACGACGATGATACGCCGGACGAAAACGCGCTGCGCATGAACGCCGAATTGCTGCAAAACGTCCTCGCCGATTTCAACGTCAAAGGCGAAATCGTTTCCATCCATCCCGGCCCGGTCGTCACGCTCTACGAACTCGAACCCGCGCCGGGCACGAAAACCGCGCGCGTCATCGGGCTTGCCGACGATATTGCGCGCTCGATGTCCGCCGTGTCCGTCCGCGCCGCCGTCGTGCCGGGCCGCAACGTCATCGGGATCGAACTGCCGAACAAGAAGCGCCAGACGGTATATTTGCGCGAACTTCTTGAAACGCGCGACTACGACAAGACGCAGGCGAAACTGCCCCTCGTTCTGGGTAAGGATATCGGCGGGCGTCCGATCATCGCCGACCTCTCGCGCATGCCGCACCTTCTGGTCGCAGGGACCACGGGTTCGGGCAAGTCGGTCGGGATCAACACGATGATCCTGTCGCTGCTCTACCGCCTGCCGCCGGAAAAATGCCGCTTCATCATGATCGACCCGAAAATGCTCGAACTTTCGGTCTATGACGATATTCCGCATCTGCTGTCCCCCGTCGTCACCGAACCGGGCAAGGCCGTTGTCGCGCTGAAATGGGTCGTCAACGAAATGGAAGAACGTTATCGCGCGATGTCGAAACTCGGCGTGCGCAATATCGACGGTTACAAATCCCGCGTCGGCGAAGCGCGCAAAAAAGGCGAAGTCGTCATGCGCAAGGTTCAGACCGGCTTCGATCCCGGCACCGGCAAACCGGTGTATGAGGAACAACCGCTCGATCTGACCGATCTTCCCTATATCGTCGTCATCGTCGACGAATTCGCCGACCTGATGCTGGTCGCCGGGAAAGATGTCGAAAACGCGATCCAGCGTCTGGCGCAGATGGCCCGCGCCGCCGGCATTCACATCATCATGGCAACGCAGCGCCCGTCCGTTGACGTCATCACCGGCGTGATCAAGGCCAACTTCCCGACACGTATTTCGTTCGCTGTCACCTCGAAGATCGACAGCCGCACCATTCTCGGCGATGGCGGCGCCGAACAGCTTCTGGGTCAGGGCGACATGCTTTACATGGCCGCAGGCGGCCGCATCACCCGTGTCCACGGACCGTTCAGTTCCGATTCCGATGTCGAAAACGTCGTCAATTTCCTCAAGACGCAGGCGGAACCCGCCTATCTCGAAGAAGTCACCGAAGGCGGCGACTTCGAAGGCAGCGCCGTCATGGGCGCGCTGTTCGGCGGCGACGAAGGCAGCGGCGACGAGCTTTATGACCGCGCCGTCGCCATCGTCTCCCAGGAACGCAAGGCCTCGACCAGCTTCATCCAGCGCCACCTCCAGATCGGCTACAACCGCGCCGCCCGCATTATCGAGGAAATGGAAAAGCAGGGCGTCATCGGCCCCGCCAACCATGTCGGAAAACGCGAAGTACTGGTCGGCGATCATTCGGTCGGCGCGGCGCGGCGGTAGCTTGAGGTTTTAACGCGTATGAAAAAATACCTCCTCCCCCTGATCGCGATTATGGGCTCGACATTGTTCGCATTGTTGCTGATCGAGATCGGCCTGCGTTTTTTTCCGGTGCGCTCTTATCTTCCCATTGCCCCCGTCACCATCGAAGACCCCGTCGTTCATTTCGAACCGCACGTCGAACAGACATATTCCGCCGGATGGGATTTTGACGCCTACAACGTCAGCCGCGCAAACGCGCAAGGTTATCTTTCGGATTTCGATTTTGAAAAGGGCGGCAAGCTGCCTTTGATCGGCGTTGTCGGTGATTCTTTTGTCGAAGCCCGCATGGTGCCGTTTGAAAAAACCCTGCAGGAACGCATCCGCCACGTGCTGCAGGGCACGCACCGCGTTTATGCCATGGGCGTCGGCGGCTCGCCGCTCAGCCAGTATCTCGCCTTCGCCGCGAAATTGCGCGACGATTACAAACCGGAATTCCTCATCGTCAATATCGTTGAAAACGATTTCGATGAAAGCTTCCCGGCATATAAAAACATGCCGCGTTTTCATTATTTCATCCCGATGCGCAACGGCACGTACCGCCCGCTTTTAATCGACCAGTACAAGCCGTCATTGATCAAGGAATCGCTCTCGCATCTTGCGCTGGTGCGGTATCTGTATTTCCATCTGGATTTCGGCGATGTCGTGAACAAGGTCCTGTTCCGCAAGCGCGGGGGAACAACGTCTGACATGGGCGCGGAAGAGGCCGCCAATATGCGCAAAGGATACGCCCATAAAGCCGTTGATTCCTTCCTTGATCTTATTACGGCTTACAGCGGCCTTGATAAGGATCATATCGTTCTTGTTGTTGATGGGATGCGGAATCTCATTTACGACGGCACCTATGACGATGACAAAGTGGCGCAGACCTATTTCGGCGATGCCCGTCATTATCTGATCCAGCAGGCGCGGTCGAACGGGTTTGAAATCATCGATCTTCAGCCTGCCTTCAAAGCAGATTACAAACTGAACGGCAACCGGTTCGATTATAAACGGGACGCGCACTGGAACGAGATCGGTCACGGGGTCGCCGCTGGGGAAATTCTTAAATCCAAAAATCTGCAGCGCTACCTGAAACACCGATAATTTTCATAAATTAATCGCCTTCTGTCGCAATGCGCCGGAAAAACCGCGATTGCGCCTTCCTTTCGCCGCCTTTCTTCTCTATCAAGAAAGATATGAAACATGTGTTTATGGGCCTGCTGGCCTTGATCTTGATGACGGGTGCGGCGTTCGCGGCAACCGATCCGATCGTGCAAAATGCCGAAAATTATCTGCGCGGGCTTAAAACCGCCAATGCCGTTTTCATCCAGCGCTCGGGCGACGGCACGCGGATGTCAGGCACGTTCGACCTCAACCGCCCCGGCCGCCTGCGCTTCGAATATAACGAAGTGAAGGATTTCATCGTCGCCGACGGTTACTTCATTTATTTTTACGATTCCCAACTGGGCGAACAGTCCAACGCGCCGATCGGCACGACACTGGCCGACTTTCTGCTGCGCGAGAATCTCAAGCTCTCCGGCGACCTGACGGTGCAGGACGTCTACAGCAGGGACGGCCTGTCTCACCTCACCTTCACGCAAACCGATGATCCGGGCGCGGGAAGCGTACAGCTGGTCTTCACCGAGATTCCGTATCAGCTGCGCAAATGGATCGTGACGGACGCGCAGGGTGCAATCACCGAAATCGAACTGAAAAACATGGAACGCGACATCAAGCTGAAAAGCAGCCTCTTCGCGTACCATGATCCCAAACCCCGCCGCGTCAACGACTGACGATGCTCGACGGGCCGTTTGATAAACTCGTAAAGCAACTGGCCTCGCTGCCGGGTCTGGGCACGCGCTCGGCGCGGCGCATCGCGCTGCATCTGCTGACGAAAAAAACCGCCCTGATGCTGCCTCTCGCCGCAACGCTGGAAGAAGCCGCCGAAAGCGTCGTCACCTGCGGCACGTGCGGCACGCTCGATACCGCCGACCCGTGCCGCATCTGCCGCGACCCGGCCCGCGCGAAGGGAACGATCTGCGTGGTCGCGGGCGTTGCCGATCTCTGGGCGGTTGAGCGCACCGGCGCGTTTAAAGGGCAATATCATGTGCTGGGCGGCGTGCTCTCCGCCCTCGATGGAATCGGTCCCGACGATCTTTCGATCGACGCGCTGGCCGCGCGCGCGTCGGACGGAACAAGCACGGAAATCATTCTCGCGCTTCCCGCCACGGTCGACGGGCAATCGACCGCGCATGTCATCATGGACCGCCTTGACGGCGGCGCGGTCAAAATCACGCGGCTGGCGCACGGGATGCCGGTGGGCGGCGAACTCGACTATCTCGATGACGGCACGATCGCCACCGCGCTGAAATCCCGCGCCAGCCTGTAACGCTTACTCTTTCTCCGAAACATAGACGCTGCAATCGCTGTCGGCGCGCAGCACCGCCAGATGCGTGTGGAGCGGGCCTTTGGCCCCCCCGCCGATCGCCATGTCGTAATAAATGCCGGCCGGGAAATAATGGTCGGTGCCTGAAGCCGTCGCGGATGCGCCGCCAAAGCGCAGATAAACAGGCCCGGTCGCATAGACGCTGACAACGCGGGTCGCGTCGCTGAAAGGCGTGCTGTTGCGGGCCGAGGACGATGTCGCCGCGATCAGATGCGCGCCGCCCGGTTTCAGGCGCAGCGCAGGGATCAGGTTGTTGTCGGCATCCTTGGGAAGAAGGGTGGTCATGGTGATGTTCTCCTTTGAACAATAAAAAACCCGCCGGATGGGCGGGTGTCGTGAATACAAGTCTGGTGTTGGAAGCCAGCAGAATGTTCTATTTTTGTTCTTTTGTCAACCGTCGAATTCGACCGCCTCTTCCGGCTCATCGATGCGGGGCGCCCAGAACGGCCGTAAATAGGCGCTATGCCCCCAGGCCAGCGCCACGAAAGCCGTGCCGATGAACATCAGGCCGTAAACCCATCCCGATCCCATCATAAAGCCATCGAGAAACACCATGCCCGCCAGCGTCATAAGCGCCAGAAACGCCAGCATTTTCCGGCCGCTCAAAACCATAAACCGGGTCAGGGCATAGGCCGGCAGCAGGTAAAGCGCATACACCATCGCCACGCCGTAGACACCCTGTTCGATCCAGCGTTGCATAAGGGCCGAATGACCTTCTTTCAGGTCCGGCAGGACGGCGGTAAGAACCGTGGCCGCCCCCGCGCCCGCACCGCGCCATGACAGGTTGTCAAGGAACGTCACCCCGCCGACCAGCGCGCCCTGCAGCATGAGAAGGCCGGCCCCCGCCGCGAACACCGGAAGAAGCACGAGCGCCCCCTGCCGGATAAAGGTTTCGTTGTAGGAGAAAGAGTGGACGGTGAAAGCCGCCACCCCCGCGCAAAAAAGGAAAGACAGCTGACGGATCAGCGCATCGCGGTTGCCACCCAGCTTGACCTCCGGGCCGGGGCCGCCGAGATCCTGCCAGAATTCGTTGAGCGAGAGCTGAAGCTGCGCCAGCGCGTCCAGCGTCGCAGGCGCAATAAAATTGATGAAGGCCCACACCGCATACGCGCAGCCCAGCCCGAACCAGAGCTGGATATCGGCATGATGCAGCCGGGTGTGCCCTTCCTCCCGCAGGCGGCTTTCGCGCTCGGCCAGCGTGGCCATCAGCCGCGCCGGAAGGGAGCCTTTATCGCTTTGTTGCGGCGCAGCAAAAGATATCGCCGCCAGACGCCATACCCCGAAAGCGCCCCACAAAACCATGGCCGCTCCGGACGCCCAGACGCTTTGAATCGGGAATGTCATGAGATAGGCCGCCGCGAAAACCAGCAGCAGATAAAGGGAGAAATTACCCTGTTCGGACCCGAAGGGGCGCAGCATCAGGGGCTCTCCAGCGCCACGGCCCCGGGCGCGTCATCTGCAGCAAAATTGTGCGGGTATGCTGCACCTGAATTCCCCAGGTTTTCCGCCATTTCATGGGCCTCAGCCGAGGGGCCGAAGGCCTGCTGGCGCAGCAAAATTTCTGACAGCAAAGACCAGTTTTGCGCCTCATCCGGGGCCATGAGGATGGCCTGCATGACTGTCTCGCGCGCCGCCGCCTGAAGATAGGCAACCGATTCCGCTGGCAGGCGGCCATGCTGCGCCCGGGCATAATAAGCATGCGCCGCACTGGCCAGTTTAAAGCTCTTGCTGCTGTTGCTCTGGAGCATGCACAGGGCGACGCCGCCGGCAATGCCGGCTACACAAAGCGCAGCAACAAACCGGGGGACGGCTCGGCGCGCGGGATGGTGGAAGCCCTGACTCATTATGGTTTCTACGGTTGGAGTGACCTGCCCAGTATTAAGCGAAAACCATGCCAGAGTCCCGGCAAAAGTAGAAAACCGCAGAATGCCGCGGGGATATTTATCGCCTCGGCGGACGCACCGCATCGTCATGAATGGCGCGGCGTCTTTTTTGCCGTCTTTTAAGCTTTTTACGCTAGACTGAGATCGGCAATAACCATCACAGCCATTACAGGAACAGACAGAATGGACATGCAGATACTTGGCATCGTATTGGTCGTCGCGGCCGTACTGGCCGCCTTCCCCGTGCATTATTTTTTAAACGTCCGCCGCACCTCTCAGGGTGGCGTTGTGCAGGTGAAGGGTTTCCTTGATTACATCTTTCACGGCACGCTGAACCTGCTGGCGACGATAACGCTCGGCGCCATGCTGCTCGCCGGCGCGTATTTCATCATTACGGGATAGTTTGTCTTATTGCCCGGCGAGGGGATCGCGCTTGGTCAGGTGGTGCTCCGCCTTGAGCAGCCCGGTCGGCAGATGGATAAGCTGCACGGAAATATTGACCGCATCGCATTTGGGAGGGGCAATATCATCGAGCTCCCCCAGACCTGCAGCAAAACGGGCCGCAGCCTCGACAGGTTCGCTTTCGCTCAGCGGACGCTGCAGCAAAAGCGCGTACTGGTTCTTGCCGGTCTGGCCAATAATGTCCGACTGACGGCGCATCAGCACAAGGTGGTAGGCCATCTTGGACACCGCGTAATCCGAGGCATAGGCCCCGAAATCAAGCTTGATGTCGTCGTAATTTTCGAGCGTGATGACCACGACATAGGACAGCTCGCCGTACCGGCCCGCACGGTCCATGGCCGAACGGAACAGCTGGTTGAACGCGGATTTGGAAATCACGCCGCCCGCGCTCGGGAAATCTTCCTTTTCATTGCCCAGCCAGTTGACCAGCTTGGTCATGCGCGCGGCATTATGGGCTTTTTCGCGGATATCGCCGCCACTGGTCGGTTTTTGCAGGACGTCGTTGCAGCCGATGCGGTAGGCCTCTTCCGTCGCAGCCGTCTGGGACATCAGGACGATATACGGATACGTCTTGGCGCTGCGGCGCACCTCCAGCACGACGGGCTGGGCCTGCGGCAGGGGGGCGGGATCGACGAACACGGCATCGAAATTTTCCGTCTTCAGACGCTCGATCGCGTCGTTTTTCACGGCTTCCTCGACGATTTCATAGCCTTCCGGCTCCAGCTTGGAGCGGATCATTTGCGAGGCGAGTTTATCGCGGTCCACGATCAGAATTCTCATCTTGCCCAAAGTCCCTTTTTCGGCGCCCGAAGCGGCGCAGGTTCCATTTTGACCTTAACCCGTTAAAAAATAAACAAAAAGGTTTTAAAAACTTTTGAATAAACCCCCTTCCAGACCATTTGACATTCCCCCGGCCTTACGTTAGAAACGCCCTCAGTTTTCAAGACTGCCCTAACATTGCCCAGGTGGCGGAATTGGTAGACGCGCTAGCTTCAGGTGCTAGTGATCGCAAGGTCGTGGGGGTTCAAGTCCCTTCCTGGGCACCATTTAGATGGTTTTAGGTTATGACGATTACGCTGCATAAAGGCGATCTCCCGGCTGGCCTTTCCTTTGGAACGTCCGTGGCCGTGGACACCGAAACCATGGGGCTTCACCCGGAACGCGACCGCCTGTGCCTGGTCCAGCTTTCCTCCGGCGACGGCAACGCCCATCTCGTCCAGATCCCGCAGAACAATATCAAGGCGCCCAATCTGTGCGCGCTGCTGTCCGACCCGAAGGTCACCAAGATTTTTCATTTCGCGCGTTTCGACCTCGCCGCGATCAAGATGTATCTGGGCGTCGAATGCACGCCCGTCTACTGCACCAAGGTCGCCTCGCGCCTGTGCCGCACCTTCACCGACCGTCACGGCCTGCGCGATATCGTGAAGGACCTGCTCGATATCGAAATCAGCAAGCAGCAGCAATCGTCCGACTGGGGCGCGGACACGCTGACCGAAGACCAGCTTAAATACGCCGCGGGCGATGTTTTGTACCTGCACGGCCTGAGAACCAAACTTGATGCGATGCTGGCGCGCGAAGGCCGCGCCGATCTCGCCGCCGATGTGTTCAAGACGCTGCAGACGCGCGCCGACCTCGACCTTGCCGGCTGGGCCGACGTTGACATTTATGCGCATTGATCCAGATGAACGCCGTGTCACAAAAACAAATCACCCCCGCCGATAAAGACGCCGCTATCCGCGATATCGATTCCGCGCGCCGCACGCTGCAGACCGAAGCCAGCGGCCTTACCGCGCTGCGCGATTCCATCGATGCGCATTTCGCCGCCGCCGTCGGCGCCATCGACACGATGAAGAAGAAACATACCGGCCGTTTCATCGTCGCCGGTATCGGCAAAAGCGGCCATGTGTGCAAAAAGATCGTCGCGACGCTCGCGTCGACCGGCACCCCTTCGCATTTCGTCCATCCGAACGAAGCCAGCCACGGCGACCTCGGCATGGTCATGGAAGGCGATGTGGTTTTGATGCTGTCGAATTCGGGCAACAACCCGGAACTCAACGACATGATCGCGTATACGCGCCGTTTCGGCATTACGCTGATCGGCATGACCAGCAACCCGGACAGCGAGCTGGCCAAGCGTTGCGACATCCCGCTGATCATGCCGAAGATGCCCGAAGCCTGCCCCAACGGCATGGCGCCGACCACATCGACGACGATGATGATGGCCTATGGCGATGCGATCGCGGTTGCGCTGCTGGAGCGCATGGGCCTGACGAAAGAACAGTTCGGCGTGTTCCACCCGGGCGGCAAGCTGGGTCAGAAATTGCTGACCGTCGCGGAAGTGATGCACAGAAAAGAGGCGCTGCCGCTGGTGTCCGAACACGCGAAAATGGACGAAGCGCTGATCGCGCTGACGGAGAAGAATCTGGGCTGCGCGCTGATCGTCGATGCGCAGCAAAATCTCAAAGGCATTTTCACCGACGGCGATCTGAAGCGCCATATCAAGACGCCCGACCTGCTGCAAAAATCTGTCTCGGACATCATGGGCAAAGACCCCAAGACCATCACGCAGGATCAACTGGCGGTCGAAGCCATGAAGATCATGACGCAGACGCCGGGCCGTTACCTGACCAGCCTTGTGGTCGTGGACGATGGCGGGAATCTTGCCGGGCTGATCCGCCTGCAGGACTGCCTGCAAAAGGGCATCGCCTGAACCGCAGGGGCCTAAGCCCTTCATTTCATTCCCGAAACCGGGGTCCTTCAGTTCGTTCGTCACTCTACCGCGTTCTCGCGCCTATCTCTTTGTTTTTAAATAAAACAATATAGGAATATAATCATATTTCTATGATTGTGTCAAAAGAAAAACTCCACACCCTTCCCGTCAGGGCGACGGCGTGGAGCAGCTCGCGGCATATTCGCTCGGTTCGTTCGAATCACCGCTTCTCCCCCCCGTGTGCGCCCAGCAGTTTGAACCTTCCCGGCGGCAGCAGGTTGTTCCCGGCGTCGACTGGCAGAAAGCGATGCAGGTGGATGCATTCTTGCCCGTTGCAGTGGCAATAATATCGGACCGGCAATCATCGTCCGTCCACGCCCCGCAGACGGGCATGCACGCCGCGGGCGTACACGAAGCAAGGTTAAAACTCGCATTGCCCGTCATCGTGCCGTTGTTGCATGTCCGGCTTGCCCGCACGCCCGTGCAGGACGAACCGCACGGGACGGAAGATGCCGAATAGAAATACTGCGATTGCCCATGCGCGAGCGTGACCCCATCGAGCGTGCAGGAAGAGAACCGGCATTCCATTTTGCTGCCGACGATGACAAGTTGCTGCGCCGGATCGGGACAGGAAGGCAGCGCCGCGTCGGCCCCCATCTCCACCCACGATGAGTTGTTGCAGTAATACATTTTGTGCGCGCCGAAATCGTAACGCGTCTGGGATTCCGCGCCGTCGGGCGACGTGCAGGCGGCATGGGCGGAAACGGAAAACAGGCACAGCAGGACAAGGACGGAATAGAAATGGCGAAGCATGGTCGTAACTCCCGGTTTGAAATCAAAACGGTCGCCAGAGACTTCTCTGGCGACCGGGAGTTGATAACCGTTCATCCCAAGGGAGACGGCGCGACGGCCTTTAGGCCGAAACCCTGTACATGCGCCGCCGCCTCCCGGTCATAATTCCGGAAAGGCGGCATTACTGATGCTTTGCGTGAAAGGCACAGCATCAGTTCACGGTTGATGCCAACCGCTTGGGATGAAGGGGTTATCAAGCCCCGGGGCAGTTTATATCTGCCCTAATTTCAATATTACGCGTTTGCCCACTTATGGACAAGGTGTTTCCCCTTCACATTGACCCTCGTCCCCGCTAAAACCTTCCTATGGCAACCATGCAACCCAAAGAGCGCCTTCAATCGCTTTCCGCCCGCACGGAGAGTACGCTCGGGCGGGGATATACGGTCTTCGTCAAATCCATGCGCGTGGTGCTGCCGCTGGCGGCGGTCGGGCTTCTGGCGGTCGTCATTACGTGGCCCGACATGGAAAAACGGGTCGAGCCGATCCGCAAGGAAGAGCTTTTGCCCAACACCGCCAACATGCAGAACGAGCTGCTGCAGCCTAAATTCGAAAGCGTCGATGAAAAGGGCCAGCCCTACAGCGTGACGGCGGCGCTGGCGACGCAAAGCCGCGACAACCCCGATATCGTTAATCTCGACAAACCCGTGGGCAATATGACGTTAAAAGACGGCGGATGGGTGGCGATTGAATCGCAAACGGGCATTTATGAGCAGAGAAACGAGAAATTATTCCTCAAAGGGGCGGTAAAACTGACCAATGACGGCGGTTACACCCTCAGCAGCGATGAAATGCGCGTCAATCTCAAGACAAGCGAGGCGTTTTCCGACCAGGATGTCGATGTGCGCGGCCCGGATGGCACGATCGACGCCACGGGTATGGAGGCGTTTTCCGATCAAGGGCTTCTTATTTTCAAAGGACCGGCGAAACTGGTGCTGACCAATGCCGGTGATTCACTTTCTCTGGGTGGGGTAACGCCGGAATGACAAAAATAAAATTCGGGGACTGGATAAAATTATCATGCGCGCTCGCCGTGCTTCTTTGCGCCGGAAACGCCGCCGCACAGCAGGCCGCGCCCGCATCGCCGGCCATTCCCGTGTCGTCGAACAGCAAGGACCCGATTGAAATCACGGCGGGAAAAGCGCTCGAATGGCATCGCAACGACAATAAATATATCGCGATCGGGCAGGTTGAGGCCAAGCAGGGCGACACGTCGATCTTTTCGGAAACGCTGACCGCCGATTACCGCGACGGCGCGACATCGTCGATGGAAATTTACCGCCTGACGGCGGAGCAAAACGTACGCATACAAAACCCCACCACGACGCTATATGGCGAGAAAGCGGTTTACGAGGTGGACAAAGCCTATGCCGTGATGACGGGCAACAATTTGAAAATGGAATCGCCCGAGCAGGTCGTGACCGCACGCGACCGCATGGAATATTGGAGCCAGAAGGGCGAAGCGCTCGCCATCGGCAATGCCAAGGTTGTACGGGGACAGGATACAATTAATGCCGATGTCATCAAAGCGGTGTTCAAGAAAAACGCGCAGGGAAACAACGAGATAGAAAGACTGCACGCCGACGGGCATGTCGTGATCGTCACGCCGACCGAAACATTGACGGGCGATAACGGCGTTTATTTCGCTTCCACCAACACCGCGGAGATTACCGGCAATGTGAAAATCGTGCGCGGCCCCAACGTTCTTGAAGGCGTACGCGGCACGGTCGACCTCAACACCAACATCAGCAAGATTTTCGGGGCGCCCGAGGCCGTCGGCGCGACAGGCCCCGCGCCCGGACGCGTACGCGGCGTTTTCTATCCCGGCAGCGACAAGCAACCGGCGCAGCCCCAACCACAAGCCGCCCCCGTTCCGCAGCAGCAAGGCGCCGTTCCGGTCGTGCCGCGCGCCGCAGCGCCCATTAAATCCCCCCCGATGTTCCCGCAGGCGCCGCAGGGCCTGCCGCAATGATGACGGATGCCGATCTGATCAACTGGGGGCTTCTGATCGTCGTCTTTGGCGCGGCGGTGATGTCGCCCGGCCCGGATTTCGTCGTGGCCGTGCGCAATTCGGTGATGTATTCGCGCACCGTGGGCATTCTGACCGCGCTGGGGTTTGCCGCCGGGGTCATCATCCATGTCGGCTACACGCTCGCGGGGCTTGCCGCGCTGATCGCGCATTCGGCGATCCTGTTCAATATCCTGAAATTCGCGGGGGCCGCTTATCTCTTTTACATGGGGTACAAGGCCTTGCGATCCAAAGGCTTTGACGCGCCCGACGCCGATGACACCGCCCCGCGCCCCAGCCTGTCCCCCCTTAAGGCGTTCTGGAGCGGGTTTTTGACCAACGCCCTCAACCCCAAGGCCACCTTGTTCTTCATGGCGGTCTTTTCCCAGTTCGTGACCCCGCAAACCGCCTTTTCGGTCCAGCTTGCCTATGCCGCCACCTGCGTGGTGATGACGGCCCTTTGGTTTTCCGCCGTCGCGGTTGTTTTGACAGCTCCCCGGATCAAATCTATATTCCTGAAGATGGCACGCTGGATTGACAGAATCTGCGGCGTGCTGTTTGTGGGGCTTGGTTTGCGCCTGGCCCTGATGACCCGCGTTTAGAACCGAAGATCATGAGCGTCCGCCACCTCAAAGCCGTCAAAGAAGGCCTGATCGCCGAGCACCTCTCCAAAAGCTATAAAAAGCGGCCGGTGCTGCACGACGTCAGCCTGTCCGTCAAACGCGGCGAAGCGGTCGCGCTGCTCGGCCCGAACGGCGCGGGGAAAACCACATCGTTCTATATCATGACCGGACTGGTCGGCCCGGATTCGGGCGGCATCTTCCTCGACGGGCAAAACATCACGAGCCTGCCGATGTACCGCCGCGCGCGGCTGGGCATCGGATACCTGCCGCAGGAAAGTTCGATCTTTCGCGGCCTGAATGTCGAAGACAATATCCGCGCCGTGCTGCAGGCCCAGAATCTTTCGCGCGACGAACAGGAAAACCTGCTCGAAGAACTGCTCGCCGAATTTTCCGTCGCGCATTTGCGCCGCACGCCGTCGATGGCGCTCTCAGGCGGGGAACGCCGCCGCGTCGAGATCGCCCGCGCGCTGGCCAGCCGCCCGCACTTCATGCTCCTCGACGAACCGCTCGCCGGGATCGACCCGATCGCCGTCGGCGATATCCGCGCGCTGATCAAATATCTGAAGACCAAGGGCATCGGCGTTCTGATCACGGATCACAACGTGCGCGATTGTCTGGAGATTGTCGATCGCGCCTATATCCTGCATGATGGCCGCGTCCTCATGGAAGGCACGCCGGAATCCATCGTCGCGCACGAAGACGTGCGCCGCGTCTACCTCGGCGAAGGCTTCTCGCTTTAGCAATTACATCGGTATTTTATCCTCGTCTTTCCGGCGAAAGCCGGAATCTATACGATCTATCCCATGGGCCCCGGCTTCCGCCGGGGTGACGGGAGACAGGGGACATGGTATAATCCTTGCATGAATTGCGTGAGCGAATAGCACAATGAGTAAAATCACCCAGCGGCTGGACATCCGCCAGTCACAAAATCTCGTCATGACCCCGCAACTGCAACAGGCGATCAAGCTGTTGCAGCTGTCCAATCAGGAACTCAATGAGTTCGTGGAAGAAGAGATCGCGCAGAACCCGCTTCTTGAAAAGAAAGAAAGCGAAAGCGATGCCGCGTCCGCCGACGCGCCGGAAGAAAAATCCGCCAAGGACGAGAGCGAGAATTACGACGACGACTGGACCGACAATGACAGCGCGGAAGGTCAGGCCGATTTCGACCCCGGTTCCGCCAACGCGACGATCGGCGCGGGCGGCAGCCGCAATTTCGATTCCCTCGACGATGCGTTTGAAAATTCGATGTCGCGCGCGGAAACGCTGCGCGAACATCTGGCCGAGCAACTGAACATGGCGTTCGATGACGCCAAGGACAGGATGATCGGCGGGCTGCTGATCGACTCGCTCGACGAAGCCGGTTATCTGCGGTCGAGCGTCACGGAATTGTCGGAGCGTCTGGGCTGTTCGGTGGAACGGATCGGCCGGCTTCTCGACACGATGAAACAATTCTCGCCCTCAGGCGTCTTTGCGCGCGACCTTCAGGAATGCCTTGCCCTTCAGCTTGACGAGCAGGGAAAGCTCGACACCCCGATGAAAACGCTGCTGGCGAATTTATCGATGCTGGCCGATCACAACCTGTCGGGTCTGGCCAAGAAATGCGACGTCAATGAAACATATCTTCAGGACATGGTCGCGGATATTCGATCGTTAAACCCCAAACCCGCCGCGCATTACGACCATGTCGTGGTGCAGACCGTGGTGCCGGACGTGCTGATGAAGAAGCTGCCGAAAAACCTGGGCGGCGGATGGCGCGTGGAGCTGAACGCCGACACGCTGCCCAAGGTTCTGGTCAACAACGAATATTATACCGAAGTCGCCAAGACCGCCGTGGCGAAAAAGGACAAGGAATACCTGTCCAGCCAGCTCAACTCCGCGAACTGGCTGGTCAAGGCGCTCGACCAGCGGGCGCAGACGATCCTAAAAGTCGCGGGCGAAATCGTCGAGCAGCAGGACGCGTTTTTCAATTACGGGATCGAGTTTCTGGTGCCGCTGACGCTGAAAGACATCGCCGAAGTGATCGACATGCACGAAAGCACGGTCAGCCGCGTCACCAACAACAAATATATCGGCACGCCGCGCGGGATTTTTGAACTGAAGTATTTTTTCACCACCGCCATCGCCGGAACGGACGGATCGACCCATTCCGCGGAAAGCGTCAAGGCGCGCATCCGCACCATGATCGACGCCGAAGACCCGAAAGACGTCTTATCGGACGACACGCTGGTGGAGATGCTGCAAAAAGACGGCGTCGATATCGCCCGCCGCACCGTGGCGAAATATCGCGAGGCGATGCATATCCCCTCCTCCGTCCAGCGGCGCAAGCAAAAGAAAAATCAGAATAGCTGATCGTCAGTGCGAGGAAGGAACGGCGTCATGCCTGCGCAGGAATGACGGGCGGGTCAGTATCGCGCCTCGACAAGCGCCGCATCCATCCCCATCAGATCCCGCACATTGCGCAAGAAAATATCGTTGGCGTCGGTGGCGTGGATTTCAAAGGTCGCGTTTTCGGACAGGCGCGATTCCTTATCCGCGTGACGGGCAAGATAATCATGCAGCTTGGCGGGGATGATATCGTCCTGAGAAATCAGGGCGACCTTGCCGCCCGTCAATTGGCGGATGCGGTCTTTCACGGCGACGTAATGCGTGCAGCCGAGGATCAGGCTTTCGATATTTTGGTCCATCAACGGGCGCAGATAATCGCCCAGCACGTCGTCCATATATTTATCGCCGTTATCTTCGATCAGCGGCACGAGCAGCGGCGCGGCCTGCGCGCATAATTTCACGGCGGGGTTAATTTTGGTGAGCTCGGCATTATAAATGCCGGAACTGACCGTGCGCTGCGTCGCGAGAAGGCCGATGCGGGTCGCCCCCTGTTCGATGGCAGTTTCCAGAGTCGGGACAATAACGCCGAGGACGCGTTTGTCCGCGCCTTTCGCGGGCAGCCATGTTTGCTGCAAACGGCGCAGGCAGGCGGCGGATGCGGTGTTGCAGGCCATGACGACAAGGTCGCAATCCTGCGCGAAAAGATAATCCATCGCCTTGGTACATAAGCCGAAAATCGCGTCGTCCGACCGGCGGCCATACGGGACGTGCAACGTGTCACCCAAAAACACGTAATCATATGCGGGCAGCGCCTTACGCGCCGCGCGGGCGATATAAAGGCCGCCGAGGCCGGAATCGAAAAAGCCGATTTTTTTATTT
The DNA here is from genome assembly GCA_964409255.1 of uncultured Pseudobdellovibrionaceae bacterium. Taxonomy (GTDB): domain Bacteria; phylum Pseudomonadota; class Alphaproteobacteria; order Micavibrionales; family Micavibrionaceae; genus CAYPCP01. The sequence continues at coordinate 16,283 of CAYPCP010000005.1, read as the reverse complement.
CTTTTTTGCATGGTTTACTTTGCCTTAACGGCTTATCGGACTATAATTGATAGTATGCCATCTTACGTTGGTGAATATGCCTACCAAAGCAGGAACTTGCCCGAGTGGCAAGGCGTCCTGTGCCAGTTATCGGTTCTCCCCCTCTAAAAAAAAGGTAAAAAACGATGCAGATTTCCGTACATGGTAAACAAATGGATCTGGGCGACGCCTTGCGCACGCACGTCACAAGCAAAGTAGAGGACATTAACGAAAAATATTTCAATCACGCGACCGAAGCCACGGTCACGTTTTCTCCCGAGGGCCATGGTCACGGCCTTGTCAAAACCCATATTTCGATTCGCGTCGGCAAGGACATCATGGTGCGGTCCGACGCCGCCGAAGCCGACCCGTATATTTCGTTCGACGTCGCGTCGGAAAAAGTCGCCAAGCAGCTTCGTCGCTATAAGCGCCGTCTGCGCGACCATCACCAGCGCATGGAAGGCATCGCGGACAGCGAGCATCTTATCGCGCGCGATTACGTGATTTCGGCGGAAGATAACGACAATGAAGAAAAGCCGGCGGAAGACGTGCCGCTTGTCGTTGCGGAGAATGCGACGAACATTCAAACGCTGACCGTGTCCGAAGCCGTCATGCGCATGGATCTCTCCGGCCAGCCCGCGCTCATGTTCCGTAATGCGAAACATATGGGCATCAACATGGTTTATCGCCGCGCGGACGGCCATGTCGGCTGGCTCGACCCGGAAGGCAATGAGTGCAGCGTGAAGGGCGGCGCCAAAGGTTAAAAAGTTCCATTAAGAATTCAGCAAGAATTACTTGTTATAAAAGCCCCTTCTAAACAAAGGGGCTTTTTTTATGCGCAGCAGCATCGATTCCGGGTTGCGCCGCGACTCCGTCGAGGTTAGACCTAGGGCGTGTGTGAAGGGAAGGTATGAACGTATGCCGTATGTCGACTACGATCTGAATTTCGATCTCATTTTATCCGCTGTGAAAGTACCGCATCAAAAACAGGTGTTTCAGGCCATGGCCGATGAAACGGCGAAGATGATCGGTATCCGCGAAAAACTCCTGATGAGCCGCCTGACGAAAGCGGCGGAGCCTGCGCTCGTGGAAGGCGGGGTCTGCCTTGTCGAAATGAAAATTTCGTCGCTGACGCAGCCCTTCACCGTTCTGGCCCGCGTGCCGCGCGGCGTCGATGCGGGCGCAGCGGACGGGCAGCCGACCGACCTGTTCGCGATGTTCCTGTATCCCGAGCATGGCGGCGCAGCACATCTTCAGGCACTGGCGCGCTGGTCACGCCTGCTCAAAGACGGCGCGTTTTGCGCCCGTATCCGCGACGCCGCCGATGCCGACGAAATCCGCATCATCACGCGCGCCGAATCCAAAAACCGAACCACGCGCGCGGCTTAACACCGCAGAGCAGAGCGCAACGCATAAAAAAACCGGCCCGCAAAGGGCCGGCCGTTTTTTCGTTTATCGCGCCGATCAATGCAGCGTGACCGCGTGGAGATCGTTATGGCGCAGGGCCGCGATGGCCAGATCCATCGATTCGAGCCGGACGATTTCCGACCCGTCGGCGGCATGGATGGCATAGGACACCGCATCGTCCGCAGGGGTTTCCTGCGGCCGGATATAGGCGATCTGATGCAGGCCGACTTTCAAAAAGTCCTGCGGCGAGAGACTTTTAAGAATGTGGCGGACCTGTTCTTCGGCTTTATCGGTGTTCTGCGTCATCTTTTACTCCTGCCTTTCATTGTACCACGAAAAGAGTGAAAAAGCATTTACCGCGGCTTTTTCGAATCTTCGCCTTCTACATCAATGGCTACGGGGCCGTGGGACTTGCCGTTGGCGTGGCCGTTGGTGATCGCGATCTTGCGGGCGGTCGATTCCGGCTCCACACGCTTCATATCGATGTGAAGCAGACCGTTATGCAGGGACGCGCCATGCACCTCCACGCCGTCGGCGAGAATAAAGCTGCGCTGAAACTGCCGCGCGGCGATACCGCGATGGATGTAAACCCTGCCGGTTTCATCGTCGGCCTGTTTACCGCGCACTGTCAGCTGGTTGTTTTCCAGTTCGATGTCGAGATCGTCCATCGTGAACCCGGCCACGGCCAGCGTAATGCGCAGGCCGTCATCGCCGATCTGTTCGATATTATAGGGGGGATATCCTTCGCCCGCGCTTTTGCGAATACGGTCGAATGTTTTTTCGAAATGGTCGAAGCCCAGAAAAAGCGGGCTATCAAAGACCGACAGTCTTGTGTTCATCATACTCCTCCGGTGAGCGAGAATGGGTATAAGGAGACCCGCACCATGCAGCGTCTCTTCAATAATCATATAAAAACCCGCGGGCAGATTTCAAGCCCGGTGGCCGTTTTTCAACGTTTCCGGGGGAATACCAAAAGAAACCTTGCCCGGCCCGGCATCTTTACCGTACCATGGTTATAGGTCGCGCATGGGTGGTCCGTGCGTGGCTCAGGGCTTCAAAACCCTTTATACAAGCGGCTGGCATCAGCCGATATCCGGTGCTTCTCCCGAAACTTATATGGATGAGCATCGTTGATGCCGCTCGGTCTTCTGGCCGGGTGGCGATGGCGTATGTCCAATGGCCTTCGGGCCTAAAGGCTATTGCGCCGTTTCTTGTATAACGGTTTTGAACACCCGGTCGCCAGAGACACCTCTGGTGATTTTTCTAAAAAGAAAAACAGGGTCGAAACCGATGCGTTATCTTTTTCTTCTTGCCGCTTTGTCCGCCTTACTGTTCCCCGCGACCGCCCACGCCCTGTGCGTCAATCCGCCGGGCGACAAGGGAGATCAGATTTACAACAGCAGCCACGACGTCATGCAATATTGCAACGGCAGCAAATGGATCAGCATGGGCGGCGGCGGCGGTTTCAATCTAAGCTGCGCCGCGGGACAGGTCGCCGGGTTCGACGGCACGGACTGGGTCTGCGCGCCGAGCGCCAGCTTCTCCGGCACGGTGCAGGCCGCGGCGCCGACCGCGAACAACCATCTCGCCACCAAATCCTATGTCGACATGGCGGTCGCATCCGCCGCGGGCGGCGGCGGCACGACCTGCATGTATTTTTCCACGGCGAACAACGCGGCCTGTCCCGCCGGATGGGCGCAGGCCGGGCATGCCAGTTCATACAATACGGGATCGAACTGGCACCGCGTGTGCTGCATGGGCGGCGGTTCGCTGCTCGACGAAATGCCGACGGCGTTCGATTTCCCGGCGTCGCCCGCCCTCGCGTCATCGGCAGGCCATACATGGTCGCCGATCGAGATCACCGGGTTCGACAGCGCCAGCGTGTCGATCCAGACCACCGCCAACAGCGGCACCGGCGAATTCCGCATCTGTTCGAATTCAACCTGCAGCAACGTGCTGAAAGGCTGGGGCACGTCGCCGACGGGAATCGCGGCGGGCAATTTCCTTCAGATCCGGATCGGCGCCCATACGTCGATCCGCGCGGCGGACGCGAAGATCACCGTCATGGTCGGGGGCATGACCGATGAAGCGCCGATCACACCGACGTTTTCCGGCACAGCCTTCGCCGCTTTCGTGACAAGCCAGACATGGAACGGCAATCTCGGCGGGATCGCGGGGGCCGATGCCAAATGCCAGGCCGCCGCCACGGGCGCGGGCGCGGGCGGCACCTTCCGGGCGTGGGTGGCGACTGACAACACCGACCGGCCAGCGGTGCGGTTCGAAAACGCGGGCACGACGTCTTCGTTTTACATGTTCAACAGCAGCGGTGCGGAAATCAAGCTCGTCGATAACTGGGGCGATCTCACTGACGGCAATATCGACGCCGCATTTTCAAAGGACGAAACAGGGGGGAACGCTTCCGGCCAAGCATGGACGAATCTAAATGCAAACGGCACCTACTATGGCGGAAATGCATATTCTTGTAGCTCATGGGGAAGCACGGCTTCGAGTAACGGGCATTATGGGAGTATTGGCCCCACAAACGCCAACTGGTCGTCTTCGAGCGGCGGGTCGTCCTGCGCCTCATTGCTGAGACTTTACTGCTTCCAGACGGTACTGCCGTAGGCCGGGAGCGGGAAAAGAAGAAGGATCAGGCCCGGACGAACAGCCGGTCGCAATAGGCGCATTCAACCTTGCCGGTATCGCCGAACGTGTACCAGACCACCGGGTGGCCCAGCGCGCCGCCACCGCCGTCGCAGCAGATTTCATCGGTGTCGGCGGGCACCTTGATCGTTTCGGGCGGCGGAATGACGTTTTCCTGTGACATGGCAAAAACCGGGGTTGTTAAACTTTTATTATCCACTTTCACGGTAAATTGACACTTGGAGCCCGAAAGGGCAAGTGCCATCAAGCCCGTTTGCGGAAAATGACCCAGACCGTCGCATTTAAAGATCTGGCCGAAGGTAAATACGTCACCCTGACGGTTGACGCGGGTTCCGTATTGGAAAGCTGGAAAAATTCCCTGTTCAGTTTTGAATGGCTCGACGCCGCCGGAAGCATCCGGCAGCCCGACGACATGCCGATCCGCGAGCGGGAAAAAAGGCTGGCCGTGGAAAACGACCTGAAGGCGGGCGCGGCGCTCGACCGCCCGATCCTGGGCATCGGCATCATGGATAATGTGGAAATCGGTTCAGGCCGCGCGGTTTTTTTAACCCTGGCCGCCATGGGGCATAAGACCATCCCGGTCGCCGTGCCCAAATCCTGTGCGAAAGATTTCAAACCGTTCATCGCGTCGTAAGATAATAGGATAGACTGTGAGCATGGATAACGCCTATCACCCGGAACGCGGCGGCGCCGCTTTTTACATCATCCTCGGCATCGTGCTTCTCGCGGCGCTGACATGGGCCGTCACGCAGGGTTTCCGTTTCAGCGGCAGCAATCTTTCCAAAGACCAGACGCGCCTTGCCGCGCAGGAAATCATCGATTACGCCACAGCGATGAACAACGCGGTTCAGAAACTGCGCCTGCGCGGCTGCACGCCGACGCAGATCAATTTCGAAAGCACCGTGATCGGCGGGCCGAACAATCCCAATGCGCCGATTGACGACCATTGCGACGTGTTCAGCGGCGCGGGCGCAAAAATGGTGCCGCGCACGACCGCGGAATTTCCCAAAAGCGAGACTTTGATTTATTCCGGGCAATCGGCGCTGATCGGCATCGGGCGCGACGGCTGTGGCGAGGCGTGCAGCGACCTTTACATGGCGCTTTACCTGAAAGGCGAGGACGGCAAGGAAATCTGCACGCAGATCAACCAGATATTGGGCAACAAAAATTTTGTCCCCGCGCCCAGCACGACATACATGGAAGCCTACATCATGTTCGCGGGCACATACGGCACGCACCCGGCCGTGAACCCGATATTTTCTGGCCTGAACAGTGCCTGTTACAATTACTCACCCGATCCGACAACCAGCATTTTTTACCAGGTCCTGATCGCGCGGTAGGGATCAGCCGGCTTTCTTCCATTTCGGCCCTTCGGGCGTGTCGATAATGGCGATGCCCATGGCGGCCAGTTCATCCCGGATCGCATCGGCGCGGGCGAAGTGTTTCGCTTTCTTCACCTCCGTGCGTTCGGCGAGAAGTTTTTCGATCACCGCGACATCGACATCGCCTGCATCCTGATCCGCGGCCAGCCATTGATCGGGGGCAATCTGAAGGATGCCCAGAAGATCGCCCGCCGCTTTCAATCCGGCAAGATCGCCGTCCTTGGCAAGGGCGTTAAGTTCGGCGATCACCAGCGGCGTATTGAGATCGTCGCACAGCGCGTCCATGACGCCTTGCGGGACATCGCCCGCCGCGCCCGTGAAGCCATCGAGTTTCGCATAGAGTTTATCGAGCGTTTTTTTCGTCTGCTGCAGCGTATCCTCGCGCCAGTCGAGCGGCTGGCGGTAATGCGTGGAAAGCAGCGCAAGGCGCAAAACCTCACCCGGATATTTTTCCGCCAGATCATGGACGAGCAGGAAATTGCCGAGCGATTTCGACATTTTTTCGCCCTCGACCGTCACGAAGCCGTTATGCACCCAGTATTTCGCGAAGCTGTCCGGCGCGGTTTCGTGGCCGTTGGCGCAGCAGCTCTGCGCGATTTCATTTTCATGGTGCGGGAATTTCAGATCCGCGCCACCGCCATGAATATCGAACGGCAGGCCGAGATGTTTTTCCGCCATGGCGGAGCATTCGATATGCCAGCCCGGACGGCCGAAACCCCAGGGTGAATCCCACCCCGGTTCATCACCGCTGGAGGGTTTCCAGAGAACGAAATCCGCGGGGTCCTTTTTGTACGGCGCGACTTCGACGCGGGCACCGGCAATCTGTTCGTCACGCGAACGGCCCGACAATGCACCGTACGACGGATCGGACGGCACGTCGAACAGGACGTGCCCGTCGGCGGCGTACGCGTGGCCGCGGGCAATCAATTGTTCGATCTGCGTGATCATTTCCGCGATATGCTCGGTCGCGCGCGGCTGCACATCGGGCTTCAGCACGCCGAGCATCGCCATGTCGTCGTTATAAATTTTTTCGTACTTTAACGTGATGGCGGAAATTTCCTGACCCGTTTCGCGGGCGGCGACGATGATCTTGTCCTCAACATCCGTGATATTGGAAACGTATGTAACCTTTGGGTACACATGGCGCAGCAGCCGCGCCCACATATCGAACACGACCGCCATGCGCCCGTTGCCCAGATGGGCATAGTTGTAGACCGTGGGGCCGCAGGCGTACATCCGGACATGCGCCGGATCGAGGGGGGTAAAGGTTTCTTTCTGCCGGGTCAGGGAGTTATGGAGTTTCAGGGCCGCCATCTTGCGTAAAAACCTTGTTTTCAGCCATTGTTTGGGCCATAAAGGCACAGTTTTCAATAAAGGACAAGACCGCCATGACCGTCGAACAACTCAAGGCCAAAGGCCACGCCCGACCGGACCGCAAGGAAGCCGAAAAGGCCGTTGAAGTTTTGCTGCGCTATATCGGCGAAGACCCGGCGCGCGAAGGATTGATCGAAACGCCCGCGCGGTACGTGCGCGCATTCGATGAATTTTTCTCCGGCTATGGCGACGATCCGGCGGACGAGCTGCGCAAGACGTTCGAAGACATTCAGGGTTATGACGACATGGTGATCGTGCGCGACATCGCGTTCGTTTCCCATTGCGAACATCACATCGCCGCCATCACCGGCGTCGCGCACGTCGCGTACTGGCCCGATCAGAAAGTGGTCGGCATTTCGAAACTCGCGCGCGTCGTCGATATTCTCGCAAAGCGCCTCACCTCGCAGGAAAACATGACGCGCCGGATCGCCGACGTGATCGCCGAAACCCTCGCGCCCAAGGGCGTGGCCGTCATGGTCCGCGCCGACCATCAATGCATGTCCACGCGCGGCGTGAACAAGACGGGCGCGTCAACCGTGACCACGTCCTTCACCGGCGTGTTCCGCGACAACGCGGATGTGCGCGGCCGTTTCATGGATTTGACCAGCCGGTAAACGCTGTCTATTTCCGCATGCAGCGAATGCGGGAGATTGTCGATTTGAGCAAATTCCCCTGCTGTCCGTTATAGAAGGACTGCCCCATAATCCCGTACATATAGCTTGGATATTGCGACGATGACTTGTACCAGTGCGCCGTCGCATTGGTCGTTGAAATCCCGATAGAAGCCAGATCAAGAGCCGCCCGGTTCGTCCATATAATATTCAATTCATCCTGCGCGGGCAGATACCAGCTTGCGCCGTGGGCGCGGCACGCTTGGGCGGCAGGATAGCTATGGCCGCCGGGGTTCGTCATAAGCGTGTTCGTATTGGCCTGCCCGTCGGTCGTGCTTTCGGGTGTATTTGCGCTTCCGCTGGAGAAGGCGATACTTGTCGATGTATCCGTCGGCCAGATATAACGCCTGCTGCCGCCGAGCATTCCGATATAAATCGCTCCGTCACTGGTGCAGACCGTCCCGATGGGGCCTTCCCAGCAATCCGGCGCGTTAATCGTCGTGACGCCGTGCCGCCCAGATTGCCGTTCGTGCAGGCCCGGCTCTGCCGGACCGACGCGCAGTTCGCATGATTTTGCGTGCTGTAGAAATCGAACGATCCGCCGTCCGGCACGACGACGCCATCGAGGACGCAGCCTAATCCGCCGCCTTCATCCGGAATGCCTATCCAGTCGTTTCCGTCGCAATAGAACATTTTGTGCAGGGCGAAGTCGTAACGCGTCTGGCTGTTCACGCCCGCCGGGCCGGTGCAATCCGCATAAGCCGGGAACGGCAAAAGAAAAAAGGAAAAAAAGAAGAGAATATTCCTGACCATATCCGCCAACTCCCGGTTTGAAGAATCAAAACGGCCGCCAGATTTCTCTGGCGACCGGGAGTTGATAACCATCACATAAGGAATGGCGCGACGGCCTTTAGGCCGAAGCCCTGAACATGCGCCGCCGCCTCCCGGTCATAATTCCGGAAAGGCGGCGCTACCGATGCTTTGCTGAGAACGCGCAGCATCAGTTCACGGCTGATGCCAGCCGCTTATGTGTGGGGTTATCAAGCCCCGGGGCCGCGTTTTCTGCGGCCTTGGTCCCATTATAAAGGGTTTTCCTTTCCCCGAACAGAGTGTTAAGAAAAACCCATGAGCAATCCGGTTTCGTTCACCCTGCCCCGTTGGCACGATCTTCACGCCCATTTCCGGCAGGGCGCCCCTATGGAAGCCTATATTCAGGCCCATTTGGCGATGGGATGCGCCGGGATTCTGGCCATGCCCAATACCAAACCGCCCGTATCCAGGGTATTTGAGACGGATGGCGGCGACGGGTGGAGCATCGAGGGATACCGCGCCCAGTTGATGAAAGCCGGGGCCGGGGCGTTTGAGAGCGTGATCGTGCCGCTCTACCTGACCAAGGAGACCACGCCGGCCATGATCGAGGCCGGAGCCAGGGCCGGAATACTGAGGGCCGCAAAATATTACCCGCCGCACGGCACGACCAACGCCGACCACGGCCAGCCGCTTCAGCGCTATATCGACAACGGCGTTCTGCAGGCGATGGCGGACAACGATGTCACGCTGTGCGTCCATGGCGAGGAACACGGGCTGAGCGGGTCGTCCTATTTCGACAAGGACGCGAATGCCGAGGATGTTTTTTATCGCGAACGCCTGCCGCGGGTCGTCGATAGTATCCCGTCCCTGAAAATCGTCGGCGAACATATTACGACGGCGACCGCCGCCCGTTTTATCGCCCAATGCGGGGACAGGGTATCGGCCAGCGTCACGCCGCAGCACCTTCTTTACACGGTCGGCAACCTTCTGCAGGGGTTTAAATACCATCTTTACTGCCTGCCGCTGGTAAAATTCGAAGCGGACCGGACCGCCTTGCGCGCCGCCGTGACCAACCCCCAGAACACCAAGTTTTTCGCGGGAACCGACAGCGCTCCGCACACCACCAAGGCCACCGAATGCGGATGCGCCGCGGGATGTTTCACCGGTTTCATCGCCCCGCAATTATACGCGGAAGCGTTCGAGCAATCGGGCCTCGATTTAAGCACCAATAAGGGACAGGATATTTTTATAAACTTCCTGTCCGTCGTCGGGCCGGCCTTTTACGGCATCAAACCGACGCCGAAAACATTCACGCTGACGCGCAAAGAAAATACCGTCCCTGAATTAACGACCGCCGACGGGCCCGTCATCGCCCTGCCGCGCGGGATGGGGCAGGACACGCTGCCCTGGACGCTGGAGCTGTAGGCCATGGCGTTAGACGAGACACGCGACCTTACCCCGAAATGGAACGATTCAGGCCTGATCGCCGCGATCGCGCAGGATGTGCATACGAAAGAAGTCCTGATGCTGGCGTGGATGAACGAAGAAGCGCTGCACGAAACCATCGCCACGGGCCAGGCATGGTATTGGTCGCGCTCGCGCGGGGCGCTCTGGCATAAGGGCGATACGTCCGGCGCGGTGCAGATCGTCCGCGAAATCCGCATCGACTGCGATCAGGACGCGGTCCTCCTCCTCGTCGAGCAGCAGGGCGACGGCGCGTGCCATACAGGCCGGAAAAGCTGTTTTTACCGCCGCATCAAGGATCAGGACGGCGCCGTCCGGCTGGTCTTCGACGGCATTTAATTTCGCAGGCGCACCAATCCCGCGCAATTTTTTTCAATTTTTATCTTTATTTTAGACAGGCCAAAAAGCTTTTGTTTATCAGATGATTGCGATATGATCAGGACAGCGTTTCACCGTGTTTCCTGCGTATCTCTCAATAGCTTCTTAATCAATTCCCACTATCCTTTACCGTGTAAGAGTGTGTGCGGCCCTGTCGGTCCCTGCCCTTCACGTTCCGGGTATTTCTGAACTGGACAATTTAAATTTATGCTTCGTAAAGCGACGGCGCGGTTAGAAGACATGACCATCGAATGGGCTGATGAGGAAAAGAAGGCGGCGAAACGGCGCCGCCGGAAACTGGCGGAAAGCCTGACGTCCTCCCCGACAAAAATCTGGCGCAGCCGCATCAGCTGGCGCATCGCGCTCAGCGTGTTCTTGACGATCCTGGCCGTCCAGCTCGGGATCGAGACGCTGACCGTCAAGCAGAATGAAATGGAAATCCTCGCGCGCCTGCGCGAACTCGGCCGCACGGCGATCGCGCCGGTGATCGAGGACAAGGTCGAAAACTTCCTCGACAACCCGATCAAACCGGAAAAGGCCGAGCGCGTCATTTCCACCACGCTAGTCAACGGTATCGCCGTTTACTCGACCGATCTCAATCTTCTGGGGCTGTATGGCGAGCCGGTGTCGATGGTGCTCCTCGACCACAATTCGCTGACCCGCACCTATCGCTCCGGTGACGGATCGGCATACGAAGTCGTCTATCGCTCCAGCGATCTGCGCAGACCTTATATCGTCGTTGCGCGCCTGAACGCCGAGCGCGTCGGCGAGGAAATTTTCAGCTCGGTGCAGCAAACGGTCATTATCATGCTGCTGCTCTCGCTGTTCGTGACGACCGTTCTGATGATCACGCTGTCGCGCTGGCTGCTGGAACCGATCCTGTTCCTGCGTGAAAATCTGCTGGCCGCGTCCGATAACCCGGAAGCGCCGGAAATCCGCGAATCGCCGTTCGACCCGAACGACGAAATCGGCGGCGCGATCGAGCTTTCGCAGACGCTCATCAAACAGAACGCCGACAACATCCGCCAGATCAAGACCGCGGCGGAAGACAAGATTCACAAGCTCGCTTATTACGACACGCTCACGGGCCTGCCGAACCGCACCCTTTTCCTGCAGCAACTGGGCGAACAGGCGCGCAAGGCGGGACAGGAAAAAACCCACCGCTTCGCGGTCATCGCGCTCGACCTCGACCATTTCAAGGACGTCAACGATTCGATGGGCCACAATATCGGCGATGCGATTTTGCGCGGCGTGGGCAAGCGCCTGCGCGGCGCGCTTCCCGAAAGCGCGGTCGTCGCGCGGTCGGGCGAGGACGAATTCGCGATCACCGTGCCGCTCAACACCGACATCACCACCGCGCGCGATATCGCGGACAAGGTGAAAAGCGTCATTTCATCCGAACCGTTCAAGGTCTTTAACGAGGAATTCCAGATCCGCGCATCCATCGGCGTGGCGACGTTCCCCAACGACAGCAACGACCCGGATCAGGTGCTGAAAAACGCCGATATCGCGCTCAACCGCGCGAAAGAAGAAGGCCGCGACACGGTCAAGGAATATTCCGAAGATTTCGACCGCGCCGTGCAGGCGCGCTTCCAGATGCTGCGCGACCTGCGCGACGCGCTGGAGAACAAGGAACTGTCTTTGTATTACCAACCGCAGTTCGATTTGAAAAACGGCCGGATCATCGGCGCCGAAGCGCTGCTGCGCTGGTTCAAAAAAGACGACAGCAAAGACGGCGGAAAATTCATTTCCCCGGCGGAGTTCGTGCCGATCGCGGAGCAATCCGGTTTGATCGTGCCGATCGGCGAATGGGTCATGCGTCAGGCCTGCGACGTCGCGGCCGGATGGCAGCGCGCCGGCCATAACATGCGCGTCGCCGTCAACGTATCGGGCGCGCAATTTTATCAGGGCGATATCGTCGCGTATGTCGCGCGCGTATTGAAGGAAACCGGCCTCAAGCCGCATAACCTCGAACTCGAAGTCACGGAAAGTGTGTTCATGGACGACGTCCATCACACGATTGAAACGCTGCAGCGCCTGCACTCGCTGGGCGTCGAACTCGCGATCGACGATTTCGGCACGGGGTATTCGTCGCTTTCCTACCTGCGCCAGTTCCCGATCGACCGCCTGAAAATCGACCAGTCGTTCATCCGCAACGCGCTCAACGACAACAACGACGCGTCGATCGCCCGCACGATCGTGCGCCTCGGCCATTCGCTGAACCTCAAAGTCATCGCGGAAGGCGTGGAAACGAAAGAGCATGAACGCTTCCTCATGGAAGAAGAATGCGACGAGGTGCAGGGCTTCCGTTACTCGAAAGCGATCCCCAGCGACAAACTCGACGAACTCCTCGCCGCTTACAGCGGGAACCTCGCTTACTTCGATAAATAATCGCGCGCCGTTCTCACGGTGAGATCGGCCTGTGGGCCGCGCCGATATCGGCGCGCGGCCGGCAGCTCCACTGCGTCAGTCCCGTCCCGCCGCCGCCGTCCTTGCACGCCCGTGTCGGGCCCCAGCCCCAATCGACACCGTCGCCTGAACTGTCGTAATACCCCGCAAGACGGCATTCGGAATCGGCATTGCACAACGCCTGGTCCTGGTTTTTCTTATTTACGCACTGCGCATGAGGAATGTAACTGTTGCTGGTCGTCACACGACTCTGGCAATCCGGCAGTGGTGGCGGGGGCGCCGGTTCTTCACAGGTCAGACGAGCCTTGCCCTGCGCCGCGTTCCAGACCACGCGCACATCGCCGCCATCCGCACAGCTGCCCGATTCGTCAACCATCAGCGCAACACCCCCCATCTCCACCCAGACGGAATTGTTGCAGTAATACATTTTATGCGCGGAATAATCGTAACGCGTCTGTGATTCCTGACCGGCAGGTGAGGTGCAGGCGGCGAAGGCGGCGGTGGAGAATGTTGCGGCGAGAAGCGCAGCATAAAATAAACGGAACATGGTTCTGACCCTTTTCCCTTGGAGGAAAAAATCACCAGAGGTGTCTCTGGCGACCGGGTGTTAAGAACCGCTATAGAAGTAACGGCGCAATGGCCTTTGACCCGAAGGTTTGGACATACGCCACCGCCACCCGGTCGTAAGACCGAGCGACATCAATGATGCCCAACCGAAAAAAGTTCAGGAAGCACCATCCATCGGCTGATGCCAGCCGCTTCTATAAAGGGTTCTTAAGCCCTGAGTCTTGCGCGGACCACCCACGCCAGACCTGTTTTCAGGATACGCCATATCCCGCGCGGCAGCAAGATCGGCGAGATATTGGGAATTGCCCCGATGGCGGGTTTCATTTAAAGAAAAGCCCCATGACACACGCCGCCGCCAAACCCTTGACTTCCTCCGCCTGCGGGCCGCTGAAAGGCACCGCCGTCATTCCGGGCGATAAATCGATTTCGCACCGCTCGCTGATGCTGGGCGGGATGGCGATCGGCGAGACCGTGGTCGAAGGGCTTCTGGAGGGCGAAGACGTCCTCAACACCGCCGCCGCGATGCGCGCCATGGGCGCGACCATTACCAAGGACGAATCGACCGGCATCTGGCGCTGTCACGGTGTAGGCATCGGGGGATTGCAGGAACCGGCGGATGCGCTGGAGATGGGAAATTCCGGGACGTCGACGCGGCTTCTGATCGGGCTGGTCGGCGGGCACAATATTTCGGCGACCTTTACGGGGGACGCATCCCTGTCCAAGCGCCCGATGGGCCGCGTGATTACGCCGCTCGAACTTATGGGCGCGACGTTCAGGGCGCAGGAGGGCGGGAAACTGCCCCTTACCGTCACCGGCCCCGAAACCGTCCAGCCGATTGAATACAAGCTGCCCGTGGCCAGCGCGCAGGTGAAGTCCTGCGTCATGCTCGCCGGGCTGTCGGCCCCCGGGACGACGACCGTCATCGAAACCAAGCCGACCCGCGACCACACCGAGAACATGTTGCGACATTTCGGCGTCAATGTCGCTGTAGACGACATCGGAGGCGGCGCGCAGGCCGTTCATGTCAAAGGGCAGCAGGAATTGCGCGCCGCGCCGGTCAAAGTGCCGAGCGACCCCAGCTCCGCCGCGTTCCCCGCCGTGGCCGCCCTGCTGGTCGAAGGATCTGAAATCGTCCTGCCCGCCATCGGCATGAACGACCGCCGCAACGGGATCTACACGACCCTTGTCGAGATGGGCGCGGACATTGCCTTTGAAAATCAACGGATTGAGGCCGGAGAGCCGGTCGCGGACCTGAGAATTAAGGGGACAGGACCCTTAAAAGGCATCGATGTGCCGGAATCGCGCGTGCCGTCGATGATCGACGAATTCCCGGTGCTGGCCATGATCGCGGCCTGCGCCGACGGCACGACCCGCATGACAGGCCTTGAAGAGCTGCGCGTCAAGGAAAGCGACCGTCTTCTGGTCGTCGCGGAAGGGCTGAAAGCCTGCGGCGTGAACCTCGAAATGGGGGAAGACAGCCTGACCATCCACGGCACCGGCACCCCGCCCCGTGGCGGCGCGACCATCGAAACGGCGCTGGATCACCGGATCGCGATGAGCTTCCTCGTCCTCGGCACGGTATCCGCCGAACCGATCAAAGTGGACGACGGCAGCCCGATCAATACGAGCTTCCCGACCTTTGTCAGCTTGATGAATACGCTTGGCACGCGGATCGTCTGATAGAATGCATACGGCCCGAACGCGCCGTACGTATGTCAGCGTTTTTTCTTTTTCGCCCGCTCTTCAATGATTTCCGGGGGCTTCCAGCCGGCGAACCATTCCTTTAGAAGTACGACGCGTGCGGGCTGTCCGTTCGCGAAATAGTACGAATCGACGACCCATACGTCTCCGGACGCGTTCTCCCGTACGGCGGCGCTGTTATGCGGCCACTGGCCGTCAACGAAATAGCCGCGATGGACCGGCTTCGTGTGGCGGTGGTAACGGAATATCCCTTCTTTATCAAGGAATTGAAGATAGAGATCGGTATTGATCGTCTCGTCGATGCAATCCATCTGGTTTTCGTCTTCCTTGGCCGTACGGGCTTCGCCCAGATCGCCGGACGTCCCCGTCCGGGCGCCCGCATATTTTTCCATGAGGCCGATAGCCTTGCCGATCTGCGCCCGCTCAGCCGCGGCATCCTTGGGTTTTTTCTTAAAGACGGCCTTGATGCCGGCCCATTCCTTATCGGTAAAACCCGCCCACGTCTTATGCGTACAGCCGTACCCGTGGCATACATAGAATTTTTCGGGGCTGGCGGCGCTGTCCTTATAAGGGGCGAGGTTCATGCCCGTCGAGCCGCAGGCGGCCAGGGCGAGGGTCAACGGCAACAAGGCAAATTTTTTCATGAAAAGATCCCGGGCAGGAGAAAGACTTGGCAAGTAGTGTAAAAACAATAATATAGCCAGCATACGCCCCTGCAAAGGAAAAAGGATTATGACCGTTCCCGTCAAACCGGTAATCGCCATCGACGGCCATGCCGCCAGCGGCAAAGGCACATTGGCCCGCACATTGGCCAAAATGCTGGAATTCGCATGGCTGGACACCGGCGCGCTCTACCGCGCCGTGGCGTGGCAGGTGATCGAACAGGGCAACGACCCCGGCAACGAGGAAGCGGCCACCGCCGCCGCGCAGGAGCTGCGCGCGACCCTGACGCCGCACGACCTTGAAAATCCGGTCCTGCGGTCCGATTCGGTGGGCGACGGGGCGTCCAAGGTCGCGACCTATCCCGGGGTGCGGGCGGCCCTCCTCCAATTCCAGAAAGATTTCGCCTATCACCCCCCCGAAACGGCCAAGGGCGCCGCCCTCGACGGGCGGGATATCGGGACCGTCATCTGCCCGGACGCGCAGGTTAAATTATTCGTCACCGCCTCCCTCGAAACCCGCGCCGAGCGCCGATTTAAAGAGTTGCAATCCCGGGGCCTGAACGCTACATATGAGGCCGTTTTAGAGGAGATGCGGACACGGGACGCACGCGATGAGGGACGGGCAGAGGCCCCCCTGAAGCCGGCACCCGACGCGAAGGTCATCGACACCACGTCCATGACCGCGCAGGAGGTGCTGGACACCGCCTTGTCCCACATCCGCGAGAAGCTTCTCTAGAACAGACGGCCACCAAGGTCCCCGGCTACGGCCGGACAAACGCCGACGCGGCCGTCTATATCATCTAGAAAAGGACTACCAAACCAATGGCACACATAGC
>CAYPCP010000004.1:0-42869 GCA_964409255.1 uncultured Pseudobdellovibrionaceae bacterium | reverse complement strand
CATCATCATCAAGGAGCTTTGAATGATCAGAAAACTCACACTTATTATCGGGAGCTTATTCGTAATGACCGCCTCTGCGCAGGCCGCCGACCTCGATCCGGCCAATACCCTTTACCTCGACCTGAAAGATGGCCGCGTCACGATCAAGTTGATGCCTGGCATCGCGCCGCAGCATGTTGAGCGTATCAAGACGCTCGTGAAACAAGGCTTCTATAACGGCCTCGTCTTCCACCGCGTGATCGACGGCTTCATGGCGCAAACCGGCGACCCGACGGGCACCGGCGCCGGCGGTTCCGACCTGCCGGATCTGAAAGCTGAATTCAACGACTATAATTTCGGCCGTGGCGCGATCGGCGCCGCCCGCACGAATGACCCGAACAGCGCGAACTCCCAATGGTTCATCTGTTTCGACGACTGCAGCTTCCTGAACAAGCAGTACACCGTCTGGGGCCAGGTCGTCAGCGGCATGGAATTCGTTGACAAAATCAAGCGCGGCGAACCGCCATCAAATCCGGATAAAATCGTCAAGATGGAACTGGGTTCCGACGCTGCTGCAGCACAGTAAGCGTTCGACAAACCGCTATCGATTTCCTAAACTCCCCTTGTTACCAAGGGGAGTTTTCTTATGGAACTAAGCCTGTATCAGGTCGATGCCTTTACCGACGACGTTTTCGGCGGCAATCCCGCCGCCGTCGTGCCGCTGAAACAATGGCTGCCCGACCATATCCTGCAATCCATCGCCATCGAAAACAACCTGTCGGAAACGGCGTTTTTTATTACGGGCAAGGACGGCCCCCACCTGCGCTGGTTTACGCCGAGTTACGAAGTCGACCTGTGCGGCCATGCGACACTGGCCAGCGCGTATGTATATCTTTTCATCCTCAATCCCGATGAAAATTCGGTTACGTTCAAGACCAACGTCGCGGGTGATTTGACCATCACCAAAGACGGCGATCTGTTAACGATGGATTTTCCGCAGCGCCCGGGGGATGAGATCGACGTGAAAGACATTCCCGCTTTCGTTCTCGACGCCCTTTCCCCCGTACGGCCTATCGCGGCGCGCAAGGCCCGCGACCTGATGCTGATCTATGAAGACGAGCAGACGGTGCGCGATATGCAACCGGATTACTCCGCCTTGAAAAAATATGCATCATGGGTGTGCGTAACGGCGCCGTCGAAAGAATATGATTTCGTTTCGCGTTTTTACTGCGCGGATGACAGCCTGCTTGAAGATCCTGTGACAGGGTCGGCACATTGCACCCTCGCCCCGTATTGGGGGGCGCGCCTTGGTAAAAACGAACTGCGCGGGTATCAGGCATCTGCCCGCGGCGGCGAAGTTATTTGCGAACTTAAAAGCGACCGCGTTTTCCTCACCGGAAGCGCCGCACTCTATATGAAAGGAACGATCTATGTCTGAATGGTGGCGCGGCGCGGTGATGTATCAGGTCTATCCCCGCTCTTTCTATGACAGCAACGGCGACGGCATCGGCGATCTGCCGGGGATTACGGACAAGCTCGATTATATCGCGTCACTGGGCGTGGAAGCGATCTGGATCTCCCCATTCTTTAAATCCCCGATGGCGGATTTCGGATATGACGTATCGGATTATCGCTCTGTCGATCCAATTTTCGGCACAAACGAGGATTTCGATGTTTTGCTGGAAAAGGCGCACGAACGCGGCCTGAAAATCATCATTGATCTGGTGCTTTCGCACACATCGGAAAAGCACGCGTGGTTTGTCGAAAGCAAACAGGACAAAACGAATGAACGGGCCGACTGGTATGTCTGGGCCGATGCGAAACCGGACGGCACGCCGCCCAACAACTGGCAATCTGTTTTCGGCGGTTCGGCATGGACGTTCGATACGCGCCGCGGACAATATTACTTTCACAATTTTTTAAAAGAACAGCCGGATTTGAACTTTCACAATCCGGCGGTGCAGGACGCTATTCTGGACACCTGCCGTTACTGGCTGGAACGCGGGGTGGATGGTTTCCGTCTCGATGTCATCAACTTTCTGTTTCATGACAAAACACTGCGCGACAATCCGCCACGCGGAAACAATGGAACGGATTTCGCCATGCAGTTCGAAAAACTTGAACCTTATAACATGCAGGCGCATATCCACGACAAATCGCAACCGGAGAACGTCGCCTTTATCGAACGCATTCGCCGTCTGATGGATGAATTCCCGGGCACATTTACGCTGGGTGAAATCGGCGACGATCATCCGTACGAACGCGCGTCCGAATACACGACCGGCGCGCGCCTCAACACCACCTATAATCCGCACATGATGTCAGGCCACCAGGGAAAGGAATTAACCGAAGCGTTGATCCGCAGCCCTATCGAAACCTTTCTTACCTATCCCGGCGATGGATGGCCGAGCTGGGCGTTCTGCAATCACGATGTCGTGCGGTCCGTCACGCGCTGGGGCCGAAAACAGGGGTACGAAAACAATCCCGCCTTTGCCAGGATGCTCACCGCCCTTCTGTGTTCGCTGCGCGGCACGATCTTCATGTATCAGGGCGAAGAACTCGGTCTATCCGAGGCGGAAATTCCGTTCGAAAAAATTCAGGACCCGTGGGGGAAATATCTCTGGCCGGAATGGCAGGGCCGCGACGGATGCCGCACACCCATGCCGTGGCGCGCCGCCGATCATCAGGCCGGATTTACAAGCGCCGCGGAACCGTGGCTGCCGATCCCCCCCACACACCGTTCCAAATCCGTCGACGCGCAGGAAAAGGATGCGGACTCGATCCTTTCCTTTACACGCAATTTTCTGGCATGGCGAAAATCACAGACACCGCTGGTTCTGGGAGCGATCGAGTTTATCGGCACGGGCAATGAAAAAATTCTGGCGTTCAAACGCACGCATAAAGATAAAGGGATTCTCTGCGCCTTCAATCTGTGCGAAACGCCCGGAACCTTTCAGCATGCAGGGGAAAGTGTGGCCCTGCCCGCCTTCGGCTTTGTGCATAAAGATATCTAGATAGATGCGGAATTGTCGTCCGGCGCGGCAGGCGGCTCGTCTTTGTTGGCCGTTTCTTCGGGCGTCGGCTCAGGCAGCGTTTCATCGGCTGCGGCCCGTTCCATGATTTCGGCCCGTTCCTGCTTGGAAATACGCAGGCCCTGCGAATGCTTGATCAGGCGCAGAATAACTTTTTCCGCCTTAACAGGATCGAGAATAGGGTCAGATGTTTCGACGCGCACGACGCCCTGGTTTTCATCGAAGATCACGATGACATCGGCGTTGCGCGTCGACAGAAGCTGAATGACGTGATCCAGACGCGCCGGCGTCAGATACATGCGCACCGCGTCGCGGTTGCGGGCGAAGGCGCGATAGCTGGCATCCCATTTTTCATGCGTAATCGGCATAGGCGAAAGATTGCTCAGGCTTTCCATGAACGGGACCATTTCCGTCGTTCCCAGCGCCGCGCCGTTAATCACGCCCTCGGGGAATACGATTTCGACGACCGTGACGAAACGGCGCGTGCGCACATCCGGCGACTGACGCTCCGCCGTAAAAAACGACACGCGGTATTTATCGATAAAGCCGTCCAGCGTCGGCGGCCCCATGAAGCGGCCTGCCGCATATGTCATGCTGTGTTTGACGGAGAATTCCTGCCATGCCTTTTTCTGGCGGAAAAGGATAAGCATCGACCACACGCTCGCGCCGAGAATGATCGCCGACAACACCAGCCACAAGAGAACCCAGATAGTCACGAGCGCGGTCCTTTTCCTTAAAAAATGGCAACCCCTTCAATAGATTAGTGTACCCTTTTCAGGGGCGGCCTGTCACATTTTTTGAAAAAGCACAGGAAAAGGGCGGGGTCCCCTAAAGACCGCCGCCCTTCGCCGTATGAGAACCGCCGTGTATAGGCCTTAATGATAGACGATGCCGCCCTTCCCTTCGCCTCGGGTCTCGCTGCGGAAATACGTCATGATCAAATCGGGCAGCCCACCAGAGGGAGACTGGGGAGCAGGTGCTTCAACCTGAACCGCTACCTTCGCCTTTTGCACATCCTGATCCGACATCAGGGTGCGCAGAAGATGATCGGTATGCATTTCCTGTGCTTCGTCATCGCCTGCCGCCGTGATCCATTCCAGATCGTGCGGAAGGATCGGTTCGGCGGTGTCGGCCCGGTCGGTGCGCGGGGTTTCCGCTTGTGCCGGGCTGCCGGCCAGAATTTTCTGCTCCAGCGAGTGAATGGCATCGGAGAAAAATCCGGTTGTTTTTTCCACGCGTTCGACCCTGTCGGTCATGACGGACATGGACTCTTTCAATCTGCCATTTTGTTCGCTGATTTCTTTTGTGCGTTCGTCGAGCCTGTAAATGGCGTCGGCGAAAAATCCTGACTGGCGTTTCACAATTTCGAATCCCGCGCGCAGGCGTTCAAAGCCCACGCCGAGAACAATGCTGGTGCCCACCGCCGCCACAGCGGCAAATACGGCGAACATCAACGATACGACAATATACATTTCGGCTGATACGTTCATGGTTCCCACCCTTATTGTTTTTGGTTATCTGGGTTTTTGTGCGTACCCGGCACAAAAGGGGTGTTGCCCCGCAAGAGCAACAAAGGAGCTACCCATAATTATTATGTTAAATATTACGGGCGACAGCGTCCAGAACTATCGTTTCGAAAAAATCTCAAATTGTAGGCAGGAAGGTTAACGCTATTTCTTGCTGCGCTGGGCCGGCTCGAACATCGGGGCTGCATCAAGGATCGGCGTCTCCGTGCCTTTCAGCGCGGGCGTCTCCAGATTGGGGCCACGTTCCGGCAGCATGAAGGCACGGACATATTCGACGCCAGGGCCTGCCGTGCGTTCTTCGGTATACGGGACGCGGTCGCGATAAGGACGGGCTTCCCATCCCTCGCCGCAGGCCGTCAGGCCGAGCGTGGAAGCTCCAATAAGAATCAGGGTTGCACTGCGGATCGGTGTCATCGCGCGCCTCGTATGAATGAATGTGGATAAAAAAGGAGTTTGAGAATCAGTAGGTAGGAATACTTACCCACAAAGATACCCACTGATTTGATTCCGCGCAAGCCCTCTGATTATGCAATAAATTATGAAAATCAGCGGGATAGCCCCCTCAAATTTGAAATCCGCGGCCCGCTTGTGAGAAAATAAACCCTATAAGAAATCTAATATAAGGGTGCTAATGGCAGAATCGAATACACGGCGCATCAGCCGCCTCCTCCCCGGCCTTACGACGGAATACACCATCGTTTCCATGCCCGCGTGGGCGTGGCCGTGGCTCGATACGCTGGTCGAAGAATGCTTCCCGCAAGGCTACCGCGCGTTTATTTCCGAATGCGCAGAGTATGCCAATGGCGACAGAAGCCTGGAGGACATTCTTGAAAGTTTCGCGCGCCTGCGCCGCGAAGATCATTACCGCCTGACCAACGATAACTGGCCGGAGGATGAAAGCCTCCTGACCCGCCCTGCGGCGG
Organism: uncultured Pseudobdellovibrionaceae bacterium; assembly: GCA_964409255.1. Taxonomy (GTDB): domain Bacteria; phylum Pseudomonadota; class Alphaproteobacteria; order Micavibrionales; family Micavibrionaceae; genus CAYPCP01. The sequence goes on along the minus strand of CAYPCP010000004.1, from coordinate 37,409 downwards.
CCCGGCGCCACCCCCCTTACCGCCCGTCCAAGGCCATGAAGCTTTTCGCTTTTCTGCCCTTCGCCACGACCTGGGATCAGGTTCTTTTGCGCAAGGGCTGGAGCCTGCGCGACGGCGGTTCCTATTGACGAAACCCCTGAAATATGGGTTATTTCAAGGGAAGTTTGATACACCACTTTGACGACACGACTTTTTACCGGCTCCTACGACCCGCGGAAAAAGATTGGTTTGGGCAAGGGTAGAAATAGGCACAGGCCGATATCAAACGACAACCGCGACTGCAGTGAAGGAGAAAAGACATGGCAACCGGTACAGTAAAATGGTTCAACACACAAAAAGGTTTCGGCTTCATCGTTCCGGATGCGGGCGGCGCTGATATTTTCGTCCACATCACGGCAGTTGAAGCAGCCGGTCTTCGCACGCTGAACGAAAACCAAAAAGTCAGCTACGACATTCAGGTCGATGAAAAGCGCGGCAAATCCAGCGCGACGAACATCAAGACCGTCTAACAAGACGCTGCAAAAGAATACAAAACAGGCATCTTCGGATGCCTGTTTTTTTCATGGACGGTGAATATTGATTGACGCTTGCCCCCATATCTGCGCCTAGTAAGGGTAAGAGTTTGGTAGACGACCTATACGACACGACCCTTTCTACGATTTCGAAGTTTTCCTTCCTTTCGCAAAAAGCTCGGTTTGTCCTGAAGGTGTTAAAAAGGCACAAGCCGTTATCAGACTTCGCCCCTGCTGGCACGGTGCCAAATGGGGCAACCGTTTTTTGCAACTAAGGAGACACTCAATGCAAAAAGGTACCGTTAAATGGTTCAATACCACCAAAGGTTTTGGTTTCATTCAGCCTGAAGATGGCGGCGCGGATATTTTCGTCCACATCACGGCTGTAGAGAAAGCCGGCTGGCGCACGCTGCAAGAAGGCCAAAAGATCGCCTTCGAAGTGCAGAACGACCCGAAAAAAGGTAAATCGAGCGCCGTTAACCTGGCCGAAGCCGCCTAGTATTTTTCAAATACAGGAATAAAGAAAACGCCGACCCAAAGGTCGGCGTTTTTTATTAATTAAAGACGAAGAGATAAAGCAGAATAATAATAGGGATCGGCACCCCGACCAGCCATAATAAAATACCTTTCATCAGATCCTCCTTGTAAGTCGAGTGAGCCAACGACAGGACAACCATAAAGTTCCCTCTGTGGATAAGTCTCGCAGGGCGCTAGGGCCGCGCGCCTGACGCGCATACCATAAAACCAACAGGAGTCACGACATGTTCACCCGCAAGGCCGTTCTCGGCGCCGTCCTCATCACCATCGCCACCCCCTTCCCGGCTCTTGCCGTCGATCCGGGCATGGCACGCAATATGAAAGACCTGAAGGTGAGCCGCCTGGGCGATACGGAACTCTCTTGCGCCGCCCTCGAAAAAGAGGCCGTGGCGATGCGCTCTATCATCCGCGCCAAACAAGGCATCGAGGATGACAGCAACATGAAAAGCAACGGCATCAGCGCCGCCGGCGCTGTCGGTTCGTTGCTGCTCGGCACATTGACCGCGGGCGTCGGCCTCGCCGCCGCCGGTTTCATCGCCAACGAAGCCGTGGAAGACGAAGCCGACCGCGCGGACAGTATCAAGGAAGTCGCCGCGCAGCGCCGCAGCCTGATGGTGGGTATCTACCACGCGAAAGGATGCGCCGAACCGATCGATCACGTGTTTGACGACAAACCTGCGCGGAAAGAGCGTAAGGAAGCCATTGCCATGACATCCCCGACGGAAGAACCGCGCACGGCGGCCCCGGTCGTCGCGACCATCGCCCCGGCTGCGGGTGCAGCTTCGCCGGAATTTCGCTTCAACGAATAATAACCGGCCTAGTCGTTGACGATGGCGCCGCTTTTGCGGTCGACCAAGACGTAACGCTCGCCTTCTTCCGTGTGGAAGACCACCTGAAAAACTTTGCGCCCGTTATAGTCGGCAGGATAAACGTCCACCGCGCGCGCCGGTGGGCCGATATCGAGGGCAATGCGCTTCGCCTCATCCGGGGTCACCGGACCGGGGCGGCGTTCGGACGCTTTTACACGCGGATCGGCGCGGCCCATGCTGTCAGGCTCCGCAGGCTCGCGCAGCCTCGGCTCTTCTTTCTCCGCGCCAGAATCCTTCCCGGCCTTTTTCGGCACGGGCTTGGGAACGGATTTTTTCTGCGGCTTCGGCGTAACGGGCTTTTCCGTTTTTTCTTTAACAGGCATATCGGGCGTGGCGATTTTCTTGCGTTGCGGTTTTTCCGTCACCGGCTTCCCGGCCTGCGGCTTTTCCGGGGCCTGTTTTTCGACGGGGGGCTCCACCTTGGGCTTCTCAGGTTTCACGGGCGCCTTTGCCGGCTGCCTGGGCACAATGGTGGTGCGTTCTTCGGGCGGCAGGGCATCGATAAAAGGCGGCTGGCGGCGCAGGCTGCTCCTGGGCGCAGGCAGGGTCTGCGCTTCGCCGCCTTGCGGATTCGAAATCGTGACCGATCCGTCGGGATTGATGGTGACGACTTTCTTTCCCTGCGCGTGCGCCGACGCGGCAAACGCCACGCTTAACAAAAGCCCCCAAATGATCGTCCGTACCATAACCGTCCACTCCTTATGACAGGAGCGATTATAAAGGGGTTTTGAGGGCGTTCAAACCCTAAGGATGGTCGATTATCAGACCTTTTCCACCCCGCAGATGGGCCGGAAGACGGACATTTTTCCGCCAGAGGGGCGAGGCCATGATATCGGATATCCCGATCAGCGCGTCTTCAAAGCGGTCGCGCCTTGGATTGGTCTCGTACAGCGAAGATCCCTCGGCATACACATACGCATCCATTCCCATGGACAATGCATCCTTATAGGTCGGTCCGTAATATTTCATCAGCTGCAGCCTCAGCTGTTTCATCCCCGGCGTCATTTCATCAGGGCCGAGGAATGTACGCACCGTCGCCTCCAGTTGCGGGAAATGCGCATAGCGCCCGAGCTTAAGGGCATCGCGGTCTTTCGCCGCCGCAATGAAGATACGGTTTCCATCCGCGCCGGGCCGCACGGCCATGGTATGCCCCAGCAAAACACCGTTCGGTTCGGGCAGGATAAACGGGACATAAGGCATTTCGCCGGTATAATGCTCTTCCTCGATCACCTGCAACATCATCATGATGATGTTGTTATGCAGGCGGAAACGGTCGTTCTGCGTATCGAAACTGCCTTTGCGAAGCTCGCTTCGCTCATTGATATGTTCCAGATGCCATTGAATGGGATAAGGCCGCACGACCGCCAGCATGCCTGTCGCGGAAGCCGACGCGGCAAGATGCTCTATCGTGAAAAGATTTTTATCGTAACGCGGCGCGGGTGACAGCATGATCGCCGCACGGTTGATATAACTGCCTTCGACGAGAGCGTCATGGTCGAGATCAACGTCCTGACTTTGGCCCCACGCTATTCCCTGATGAAGACCGGAAAACGCCGCCGCCATATCAAAGAAATGATTAATGTGCTGCATCGTAACGCGCGGGCTGTTTTTCATTTCGCGCACAAAGCTGACGATGTTTCGCCCCGCCTTCCCTTCGAAATACGAGCGCTCATTTTCGCGCACAGGGCCCAATAGAAACTCTTTTAGATACTCATCATCCGCCATGGTTCCCAAACTACCAAATCCGGGCGTTAACCTTCAAATTTGGCGACGGCGTTATAAAAGGCCAGCAGGAAGCAGACATAGGCCACCGCCATGATTACGGCGATCAAAAGGGCCTGTTTGACGGGCGGGGAGAGCTTTTTCATGATGTTAACCCTTATCCGGTGATTGACCGGACCCGTTAACCTATATCACACTCGGCAGGCCATGCTCGACCCCGTCATCGAAATTCTTTTTCCGACCGCCATCCCGCTCTGGCAAGCCCTGGGCCTGATCGGGCTGAGCTTTTTTTCTTCGTTTATGAGCGCCTCGGTCGGCATTGGCGGCGGCACCGCCCTGCTTGGCGTCATGGCCTCCACCCTGCCCGTTAATACGGTGATTGCCGTGCATGCGCTGGTGCAGACGGGATCGAACGCCGGGCGCGCCTATGCACAGCGCGCGCACATACATTGGCGCATCGTTCGCCTTTACGCACTCGGCGGCGTCATCGGCGCCGTTCTCGGCGGCCTGTTTTTCGCCAGCCTGCCGGAACATCTGATCCTTCTGCTTCTCGGCGCGTTCGTGCTGTGGATGGTGTGGGGACCGAAATTGCCTATCCCAAACGTCGATAAATATGGCTTGCCGCTGCTCGGAGCGATCGGCGTATTCCTGTCTTCCGTTCTCGGCTCGACGGCAGCGATGATGAACGCGGTACTGCGCCGGATGGGCCTGCCGCGCAAAGAGCTGATCGGCACGCAAGCGGCCTGTGTCTTAACGCAACATATTCTTAAGATTATCGTGTTTGTTTCGCTTGGCGTTGCGCTGCGCGAATGGATCGGCATGGTCGTATTGATGATCCTTATCGGGTTTGCCGGCACCTATTTCGGCACCAAGATGCTCGATCGCATATCCGAAGAATGGTTCGACATTATCCTGAAGGTCATTTTGACCGCCGCCGGCCTCAACCTGCTCTGGCAGGCTTACTCAGGCTTTTAAACCCAGCTCGGCCTGCTCCAGCGTGCGGATTTCGTCGCGGATGCGCGCCGCTTCCTCAAATTCAAGATCGCCCGCGGCCTTGCGCATATCGGCCTCAAGCTTCTGGATATGTTTTTGCAGTTTCGCGGGATTGTCCAGCAGCGCCTGCTCATGATCCGACAACATGGGCCGCCCCTTGGCCAGTTCGACATGATCCGATCTCTCGAAAACGGAATCCAGAACGCTTTCAAGGTTCTTTTTCACGCTGGCGGGCGTAATGCCATGTTCCTTGTTATAGGCCCTTTGCTTTTCACGGCGGCGATCGGTCTCTTCCATCGCGCCAGCCATGCTTTTCGTGATCGTATCGGCGTAGAGAATGACGCGGCCATCGACATTCCGTGCCGCTCGGCCGATCGTCTGGACGAGCGACGTCTTGGAACGCAGATACCCTTCCTTATCGGCGTCGAGGATGGCCATCAGCATGCATTCAGGAATATCGAGACCTTCGCGCAGCAGGTTGATCCCGACAAGGATATCGAATTCCCCCAGACGCAGGCCGCGGATAATTTCAATCCGCTCCAGCGTTTCGGTGTCGGAGTGCATGTAACGGACGTTCAGCCCGTTTTCCGTCAGGTATTCGGTCAAGGCTTCGGCCATCTTTTTGGTCAGCGTCGTGACCATGATGCGCCCGCCCTTCCCGATCACCATCCGGCATTCCGCCATCAGGTCGTCGATCTGGTGTTCCGTCGGACGCACTTCAACGGGCGGATCGATCAGGCCGGTCGGGCGCACGATCTGTTCGGCGAAGACGCCGCCGGTCTGTTCCATTTCCCATGGGCCGGGCGTCGCGGAAACATAAATCGTCTGCGGACGGAAATTCTGCCACTCCTCGAATTTCAACGGGCGGTTATCCAGCGCGACGGGAAGACGGAAACCGTAATCCACCAATGTCTGTTTTCGCGCCCGGTCGCCGTTAAACATCGCGCGCAATTGCGGAACCATGCCGTGGCTTTCGTCCAGAAACATGATCGCGTCCTTGGGCATGTATTCGATCAGCGTCGGCGGCGGTTCTCCCGGCTGGCGCCCCGTCAGATAGCGGGAATAATTCTCGATCCCCTGGCATATCCCCGTCGCCATCAGCATTTCCATGTCGAACTGCGTGCGCTGGTTGATGCGCTGCGCCTCTAGAAGCTTTCCTTCTTTTTCAAACCACGCAACGCGGTCTTTTAAATCGACTTTCATCTGCTTGACGGCCTGCGCGATGGTCGGGCCGGGCGTGATGTAGTGCGAGTTCGCATAAATGCGGACATTGTCCATCGCGCCCAATTTTTCGCCGGTCAGCGCATCAAACTCGATAATCTCTTCCACTTCGTCGCCGAACAATGAAAAACGCCATGCGGAATCCGCCATGTGGGACGGGAACAACTCCACCGTATCGCCCCGTACCCGGAACGTCCCGCGTTCAAAGGCGATATCGTTACGCTTGTATTGAAGCTCTATAAGCCGCCCTATCAACGCCTGACGGTCGAAATTCTGCCCCTTGTGGACGTCGAACGTCATGGCGAGATAATCTTCTTTCGATCCGATACCGTAAATCGAGGATACCGACGCCACGATAATGCAATCCCGCCGTTCGAACAGCGCGCGCGTCGCGGAATGGCGCATGCGGTCGATCTGTTCGTTGATCGCAGAGTCTTTTTCGATGAACGTGTCCGTGCGCGGGACATAGGCTTCGGGCTGATAATAATCGTAATACGATACGAAATATTCAACCGCGTTATCCGGGAAGAAGGTTTTGAATTCCCCGTACAGCTGCGCCGCCAGCGTCTTGTTCGGCGCCATGATGATCGCCGGGCGCTGCATCGTCTGAATGACGTGCGCCATCGTGAAAGTCTTGCCGGAGCCGGTTACGCCGAGCAGTACCTGGTCCGTCAGGCCCGCCTCCAGCCCTTCGACAAGCTGCGCGATCGCCGCCGGCTGATCGCCCGACGGCTTGTAATCCGACACCAGCCGGAAAGGAGGCGATTGTTCCAAGGGAACGGCCGCCGCCTGATTCAATTCAACGACACCTCTCATGGCATCCAATATAAGAATTTAATGGGAAAAAGACAGGGGATGTCCGTCTTTATGTTAAATTTAACGGTATTTATCGACGGCGATTTTCACCATCTTCTTCAGCTCGTCCGCCTGCGACCCGCCGTCTTCTTTCAAGTTCATTTTGATGGTGACGTTAATGGCGTCCACATGGGCCTGAATGATAACGCGCTGCGCTTCGAGGCTGAGTTCGGTGCGTTCGATGTAATCGCGCAGCGATTCCGCGAAATACGCCGCCAGCGTAAAGCCGCACATCTGCCCGACATCCTTGATTTCATGCGCCAGCGTAAAAATCTGCCGCGCCAGTTTCTCGCGCGGTTCCGAAGCCGGCAGTTCGCGCATCTCTTTCCACAAGGCGCCGATCTGCTCCATGAAGCCGGCCAGCGTGACCGGGCATTCCTTGCACAACTCGCCGATAAGCTTATCCGCTTCGGCAATCGCTTCGGGCGCGATGAATCCGTCTTCGTCGCTTTTCACGCGCATGCCGAGCTTTTCTTTCAGGTTATTGGCAATCCTGAAAACCTCGACCGTGACACCGGGTTTTTTGTCGTTTGAATCGCTCATTTTTTGATCTGCACAATTTCTTCGTGTTTGACTTTGCGGCGTTCCGGACCCGAAAACTTGATCTGCTGACGACGGCGGTCGGGACCAAAAAATCCCGGGGCGTTCACGAAAGGCCGCGGGTGATCGATGACGGAACAGATGCGCGAGGCAAGGCCCTTCGCCGAAACGGGCTTGACCAGCGTTTCATTCGCACCGCTGTCGCGCGCGCGCGCCGTCAGATACTCGGTCGCATAACCGCTGATGACGACAATCGGCAGGAAGCGCACTTCGTCTTTTTCGTGCGAGCGTATCCAGCGAACGAGATCCTCCCCCGACCCTTTATTCATGAGCCAGTCGGTCAGGACAAGATCGACCTTGGTGATGTATTTGCTTTTCGCGCGCGCCTGCGTGACGGTCAAAACGTCGATCGCTTCTTTCGCGCCTTCGGCCACCATGATATCGCCCACGCCGAATACTTTCAGCATCGATGAAATCAGCGACTGCATGTATGTCGAATCCTCCACGACCAAAATCGTGAAATTGCTCAGGTCGTAAGGCTCTTTCTTTTCCTGAAAAAGCTCCTGCATCGCTGATTTTTTATCTTTGTCTTTTTCGTTATCGGGCATGGGGGATCGGGACTCAAATTATCCGGACAGGATATCAGGGTTTTCGCCGCAGGGCCATGAGCTGATCGACGATTTCCCGCTCCTTGGGGGGCAGGTTTTTAAGGCCCGCCGTGCTGTCGATGAAGGCCAGAAGATTATTAACGTAGGGCGCCGGGTCGGGCTGCTGAGAGACGAATTCCCTGAATCCGTCCATGAAATCCCGGGACAGGATCGGTTCTATGCTCATGCGGTCCGCCGCGATATCATACGTCACCTCACCCGCATAGACGCGCTGGGCGGCCATCTGGATCAAAAGACGCGGTTTATAATGATTGAACCAGCGCACCCACGGATTATCCCCCACAAGGGGAGCGCCGACGATCGGCTCATCCGCCGGGAAGCCGTAAATCGCCCTTAAAAACGTATCGACGCGGGAATCCAGCCCTTCATATGTTTTTGTCGCACGAGTCATATCCGCACCCGACCATTGCAGCAGGATGGCGGCGACTTCAGTATCGACGGCGCGGTAATTGACGAAGATCCAGCCCTCATCCCGCTCGCCCAGCGCCTGAACCTTTGCGCGAAGGGCAGCATCGCGCATCATGGCATCCGACAGCGGGGGCAAATTCCCTGTCGCCGCAAGGTTGGGCATACTATGCAGGAGCCACGGGCCGACAGGCTTGCCCGAAAAAACCACCCAGAGCAGGAATAAAAGCAAAAGCCCGCCGACCGCGATTGCCGCCATGCCTTGCGGTCCGCGCAGAAACTCCCGCACGCTGTGTGAGCTTACGTTCATACCCTATTATGCCTTGCCGAGGCGGCAGCGTCCAGAAAGGCGCGCGGAGGCCGCCTGATGCCTAGTCTTTCTTCGGCTTAAGCGTCGGGAACGCGATGACATCGCGGATGTTGTGGGAATTGGTCAGCAGCATCGTCAAACGGTCGATACCCATCCCATACCCGCCCGTCGGCGGCATGCCGTATTCAAGGGCGGTCACGAAATCGTCGTCCATCATCTGCGCTTCCTCGTTGCCTGCTTCGCGCTGGGCGACCTGCTCCTCGAAACGCATTTTCTGAATTTTGGGATCGTTCAGCTCGGAGAAGGCATTGATGATTTCCCAGCCGTTGCAGAACGTCTCAAAACGCTCCACCAGACGCGGGTTGTCGCGATGCACCTTGGCCAGCGGTGAAATATCCATCGGATGATCGGTGACATGCGTCGGATTGATCAGCGACGCTTCGACCGTTTCCTCGAAAACGGCTTCAAGCACCTGCCCCCAGTTCGATTTGGGATCGACATGGATTTTCAGGCCCTTCGCCGCTTCCAATGCTTCCTTGGCGGTATCAAATGTCAGGAAGTCGACGCCGGTCGCGTCCTTGACGAGGTCGTTCATCGACGCGCGGCGCCACGGACGCGTGAAGTCGATCTGCTTGTCGCCGAACTGGATCACCAGCGTGCCATGAATTTCCTGCACGATCGTACAGACCAGATCTTCCATCAGGTTGATAAGATCGTTGTAATCCATATAGGCGTGGTAGCCTTCGATCGACGTAAATTCCGGGTTGTGTTTGATCGAAATACCTTCGTTGCGGAAGATCCGGCCAATCTCATACACCGCGTCGGCAAGCCCGCCGACGATCAGGCGTTTAAGCGGCAGTTCCGTCGCAATGCGCAGATAAAAATCGGCATCCAGCGCGTTGTGGTGCGTAATGAACGGCTTTGCCGACGCGCCGCCCATGATGGCGTGGAAGATCGGCGTTTCAACCTCGATCGCGCCCATATTGTCGAGATAACGGCGGATCGTGGAAATAATGCGCGAGCGCGTGCGCAGCGTCACACGGCTTTCCTCGTTCATGATCAGATCGAGATAGCGCTGACGATAGCGTTGCTCCACATCCGTCAGGCCGTGATATTTTTCCGGCAGCGGCAGAAGCGATTTGGTCAGCATCGTGACCTCGCTCGTCCGAACGGACAATTCCCCGCGCGGCGTGCGGCGAACGGTTCCTTTCGCGCCGATGATATCGCCCAGATCGAACAGTTCGAGCTTGGCGAGTTCTTCTTCGCTCATGCTGTCCTTATGACAGAACACCTGAATTTTCCCGCTGGCATCCATAAGGTCGATGAACATGCCGTTGTTGCGCATGGCCATGATACGGCCCGCGACGCTGACATGGTCTTCGGTTTCGACCCCGTTTTCGAGATCCTTGTACTTATCATGCAGCTGCTGCGCCTGATGCGAGCGGTGATAGATATGCGGGTAAGGTTCGATTCCCTTTTCGCGCAACTGGGCAAGTTTTTGCTCTTTTGCGTCGCGGGAACTCAAGGGGGTCTCTTTTTTTGCTTCTGCGTGTGCCATGCTCAAAATCGTGTTATTATAACAATCTGTACCATTCTAATTGGCTGAAAATCTATGAAAAATCAAGGCATTCGTTACGGAGAACAGGGCGGCGCGATCGTCTGGATCCTGATCATGATCGTCCTGCTCGCGGCCCTCACCTTCGCCGCCACAAGGAACAGCCGTACAGGCTTGAATAACCTCGATAAGGAGAAGCTGGATCTGGCTGTCTCGGAAATCCTTGGCTATGCCAACGCGCTGCGCGACGGCGCCCGGTCCCTGAAGGTTAAAGGCTGCGACGTAACCGCGATCAGCTTCGAGCACCAGCGATTCGGCACGGCCTATAATAATACCAAGGCCCCCTCGGACGGGGTATGCCACATGTTCCGCTCCACCGGCGCCAGCTTGAGCCCGATGGAAATTCAGGCCCCCTGGCTGGATGTCAGCGGCAATTCGGCGAGCCATTACGGCCAATGGCTCTTTACCGGCGATACGCATGTCATGGGCGTGGGCAGCGAAGGAAACGCCGGCTCGGGTTGCGTCGGCGGCGGCGATGGCTGTCAGGAACTGATTGCCGGTATTCCGTATATCAGCCGCAGCCTCTGCGAAGCGTTAAACCGCAAGCTTAAATTCGGCGGCCCCAACGGGGAAGCGCCCAGAGATAACGGAAGCTCTTTCGCGTCATCCACAAATACGCTTTTCATCGGCGCCTACAGCGCAGCAGGCAATGAAATGGGTACCGCCACGCCAAGCAACTATCCCGGCAAGCTTGCCGGCTGCATCGAAGGCGGCAGCGACCCCGTCACCGGCACGTACCATTTTTATCAGGTTCTTCTCGCACGATAGGCACAGCTCATGAAACATCACCCGCAGTCCGGCAATGCTCTCTGGTTTATTCTGATCGCGGTTATCCTTCTGGGCGGACTTACGATCCTGATGACGCGCTCATCCAACACCTCCGACGATTCGGGAGATTACGAACGCGTGCAGATCCAGATTTCTGAAATGGTGCGGTTCGCCAAAAGCATGGAACTCGCCACCGCCAATCTGATCAGCCGCAAATGCTCGGAAAAAAGCATCAACTTCGATACCCCCGAACTCACGGGCTACGACAATACCTCCGCCCCGATTGATAATTCCTGCGACATCTTCAGCGACAAGGGCGCCGGGATGGCGTACAAGGAACTGAACAAGCTTCTCCTCGATCAATCGCATTCCGCCCACGCCGATTTCGGCAAATGGGTTATTTCGGGCGACACCGCCATCCTCGATGTCGGCGGCACGGGTTCGACCAATTCCGAATTGCTGCTGATTGCGCCGTTCGTCACTAAGGATTTCTGCCTGAAACTGAACGGGGCGCTGAATATCAACAACCCCGCCGGAAACCCGCCCTCGGAATCAGGCGCCGCCAGCGACGACTTATTGTCACATTTTACCGGGACTTTCGGCTCGTCCGCAACGATCAATGGCGGCGGTACAACGCTTCAGATGAAAAAATCGGGATGCACGAAGGCATCCGACGGGGATACCTACGTCTTTTTCCACACGCTGATCGCGCGTTAGGCTTTTGCGGCGATCTTGACGATCTCGTCGGGGGTTTCTTTGACGACATCGGGAAAACCCATGGCTTCCATGGATTTGCTGGTGAAATACAGCTTGGTGAAAGGCTGATTGATCACTGAGTTTTCGTCCGGCACGCGGCGCTTGGCAGCGGTCACGTTATCCGTGTTGATCAGGATTTCTTCGTCGTTCAAATCGTGCAGAATAATCATCGGCATAAGCCGTTTATCGCAGATACCAAGGCTTCGCACAAGCGCCCCTGCGTGCTATATCCTTCATTATGAACAACCCCGTGAACGCCGCGCCCCCTGCGGCCACCATCCGCCTGCCGGACGCGCCCGCCTTGTGGGTTGCGGCGGGGCGCGCGCACCTGTTCATGCCCGACGGCGAAATGAAATCGCTGTCCTTGGATCAGGCCCAGACCGCCCTTCATAAAAAGCCCGTTATCGTCTGCCATGCGCCCTATACGCGGGCAAAGCTCGGCATGAACGAATTTTTCGCCTTCGATGTGCTGGAGCTTTTTGCGTTCGTGCACCCCGCCCGCTTCTGCGTGCCGACGCCCGCCGGGCTGGCCAAATCGCTGGGCATGCGCATTCCGTTCGACAGCGATGATTTCCCGATGGCGCTGATGGATGCCGCGTCCGCGCTTCTGTCCGACCTGCGCACAGATTTTCTCAGCGTGAAAGCAAACCCGCTGAAAATCGCCTGTGTCATGGGTTTGAATGGCCGCGGATGGGCATGGACGCCGTTCGTGTTCGATGCGCTTGGCGCAACGTATGATCCGGCGGAAACCATTGTCGGCAAGGCCGATCTCAACATCTGGAAAAACCTGCCGGAATGGGCGGAAGAAGCCCCGCCGCCGCCGCCCGCGCAACATCCCGTGACCGGCGAAGAAGCACGCACACGCCTTGAGCGCATTCTCGGCACCGGCGCCGAAGCGCGGCAGCAGCAAAAAGATTACACAACGCTTTTAACGGGCGCTTTCGCCCCGCCGCACACAGACGGCACGCCACGCGCCGTTCTGGCAGAGGCCGGAACGGGGGTTGGAAAAACGCTTGGGTATCTCGCCCCCGCGTCGGTATGGGCGGAGAAAAATCAGGGCACCGTCTGGGTTTCCACATACACCAAAAATCTTCAGCGGCAAATCGACCAGGAACTTTCGCGCCTGTATCCCAATGAAGATCTTAAGGAACATAAGGTTGCCATTCGCAAGGGGCGCGAAAATTATCTATGCCTGCTCAATCTCGAAGAAACATCCGCGGGCGCTTCGCTGGCAAAAAATCCGGTGCAGGCCGTGGCCGCCGGGATCATGGCGCGGTGGGCTGCGGCCACGCGTGATGGCGATATGCAGGGCGGCGATTTCCCAGGCTGGCTTGCCGGGTTGCTGGGGCTTGAATATACGCGCGGCCTGTCCGACCGTCGCGGGGAGTGTTTGTATTCCGCGTGCGATCATTATCACCGCTGTTTCGTCGAACGCTCCATCCGTAAATCGCGGCGTGCGGAAATCGTGGTCGCCAATCATGCGCTGGTCATGATCCAGACCGCCGATTCCGGCATCGACAGCGAATTGCCCAAACGTTATGTGTTCGACGAAGGCCACCATTTATTCGATGCCGCCGATTCCGCGTACGCCGGTCACCTGACCGCGCGCGAAGGCTATGAACTGCGCCGCTGGATACGCGGCGTCGAGGGCGGCAAGAAAAGCCGCGCCCGCGGCCTTAAAAAACGCGCCGAAGACCTTATCGACGGCGATGCCGACATGGAACGGCTGCTTAACGATATCCTCGATGCCGCCCGCGCATTAACCGCTGACGGATGGACGACACGCCTTAAAGACAAACAACCCAAAGGCCCGATGGAATCTTTCGTGCTGGCCGTTTATGAACAGGTATATGCCCGCGCCGAAGGCCGCGGCGGTCCCTATTCCCTCGAAACGCCGACACACCCCCTCGACGCACCCGTTCAAACCACGGCGAAAGAGCTGCAGCGCGCCCTCGAAGATATCGAGCAGCCGATTACCAAACTGACCAATGCCTTGCGGAAAAAACTCAACGATCAGGCCGATACGCTCCACCCCGACACGCGCCGACGCCTTGATGTACTGTGCACAGCACTCAATTTACGCAGTGCGACGATCAAAGGCTGGATCGCGATGCTCGACACACTGCGCACGGCCATCACGCCGCCGGAATTTGTCGACTGGATGGAGATTGAGCGCAGCGACGGTAAAACATGGGATATCGGCCTGTACCGTCACTGGGTCGATCCGATGGTGCCTTTCGCCACATCGCTTAAACCGCACGCGCACGGCGTTGTCGTCACATCCGCAACGCTGCGCGACGGTACGCCGGATGACGATGAAAACTGGCGCGTCGCGCGGGAACGTTCCGGCCTTATCCACCTCACCGATGATATCGCGCAGGATAAATTCACCTCCCCTTTCCTCTACGCCACGCAGACCCGCATCATCGTTGTCGATGACGTGCGCAAAGATGACATGGCTCAAGTCGCCTCGGCCTATCGCTCCCTGTTCGAGGCTTCACGCGGCGGCGCACTCGGCCTGTTCACGGCGATTTCACGCCTGCGCGAAGTTCATAACCGCATTGCCATGCCGCTCGAAGAAAAGGGCCTGTCCCTCTACGCGCAGCATGTCGACGCCATCGACAACAGCACACTGGTCGATATTTTCCGCGACGATATCCATGCCTGCCTTCTGGGCACCGATGCGGTGCGTGATGGCGTTGACGTACCGGGCGATTCACTGCGCCTGATTGTCTTCGACCGGGTGCCGTGGCCGCGTCCCACCCTGCTGCATAAAGCCCGCCGGGACGCGTTCGGCAAAAAACGTTACGACGACATGATTGCCCGCCTGAAACTGAAGCAGGCCTATGGCCGCCTGATCCGGCGCGCCACGGACAGGGGGGTGTTCGTCATGCTCGATTCCATGCTCCCCAGCCGCCTTTTGGGGGCCTTTCCCGAGACCGTCGCCGTCCAGAAAGTGGGGCTGGCCGCGGCTTGCGAGGAAATCAAAAAATTCCTTGATTAACCGGGCCTAACGGGCGATAAGCAGGCCATGACCGCGTGGGGTAAAAAGCGTCAGTATTTCGGGTTCGGCTGGAAAGGTCCGGATGCACCCTCGACCTTCGCTGCGATCGCCGATATCCCCTATAGCCTGTTCTTTGACAGCGCCCGGCCCGGCCACCCGCTCAGCCGTTATTCCTTCATCTGCTGGCATCCTTTTGAAACCATCGAAGCCAAAGATGGACAGGTCACCATTACTAACGCGGACCAGCAGCTTTCCTTTCAGGCCGATCCGTTCGCCGCCTTAAAAGAACGCCTCGACATATGGGGCGATGGCGTCATCCTCGACCCGCAATTGCCGCCGTTCAAGGCCGGCGCCGCCGGTTTGTTCGGATACGATCTGGCCCGCAGCATCGAAAAACTTCCCACGCACGCCAAAGGCGACCCGGCCATGCCCGATATGGCCGTCGGCCTGTACGATCAGGTTTTATGTTTCGATCACGAAACCGGCAGTGCGCGCATGATGATCCTCGCCGCATCAAAGAAAGATGCGCAGGTCAAAAAACAATGGCTGGAAGACCGCATTGAATCTCACGTGGAAAAACCGTTTACCTGTCCCACCGTGTATTGGGACGAAACACAAACCGAAGAAGGTTTCCGCAACGATATCCGCAAAACCATCGATTACATTTATGCAGGCGACATGTTTCAGGCAAACCTGTCGCGCCGGTTTACATCAAAGCTCCCCACCGATTTCGATGCCTATGCCCATTACCGCGTTTTACGCGACGTAAACCCGGCGCCTTTCTCCGCCTTTATGAATTTCGGCGCCGTTAAAATCGCGTCCACATCGCCGGAACGTTTTTTGAAGGTTAAAGGCCGTCAGGTCGAAACCCGCCCGATCAAAGGCACACGCCCATCCGATACGCCCGCCGCCGATCTGTTAAAAAGCGAGAAAGACCGCGCCGAGAATGCGATGATCGTCGATCTCCTGCGCAACGATCTCTCCCGCGCCTGTGAAGATTCCTCTATCGAGGTGACAAAACTCTGCGGCCTTGAAACCTATGAAGGCGTACACCACCTCGTATCGGTGGTTGAAGGCACCTTGCGCGCAGACAATACGCCGGTCGACCTGCTGCGTGCGTGCTTCCCCGGCGGGTCCATCACCGGCGCGCCCAAGGTTCGCGCCATGGAAGTGATTGAAGAATTAGAACCTTTCCGCCGCGGCGCTTATTGCGGCTCGCTCGGCTATATCGGCTTTGATGGTGTCATGGACTCCAATATTGTCATTCGCACACTCGTCTATAGCGGCAATGAAGTTCAGCTGCAGACGGGCGGCGGCATTCTCGCCGTTTCCGATCCGCAGGCGGAATATGAAGAAACGCTGACCAAAGCCGCCAAGCTTTTTGAAAGCTTCAGGCCACAGGCGAAAGAGACGAAGGCCGCATGATCCTCGTCCTCGATAATTACGATTCCTTCGTTTACAACCTTGCCCGTTATGTCGGCTGGCTCGGCCGTCAGCGCACGGTCGTGCGGAACGATGCCATCACGCTGAACGATATTTCACTCGACCCGCCGGAAGCGATTATTCTTTCCCCGGGCCCCTGCGCGCCATCGGGCGCCGGGATTTGTATCGATGTTATAAAAAATTTCGGCCCGCGCATTCCCATTCTCGGCGTGTGTCTGGGGCATCAATGCATCGGCGAAGCCTATGGCGGCGTGACAATCCGCGCGCCGGAACCAATTCATGGCCGCACGTCGCGCATCTCACACAATGCCGAAGGGATTTTCATGGGACTGCCCAATCCCCTTACCGCCGCGCGGTATCACTCGCTGGTCACCCATATTCCTGCCGACACCGATCTCGAAGTCACGGCGGAAACCGAAGATGACCGCCTTTTGATGGGGCTGCGTCACAAAAAATATCCTGTCTATGGCGTGCAATTCCACCCGGAATCCGTACTGACGGAAAACGGCATCGACATGATGCGTAACTTCCTGATGATCGCCGATGCCTGGAATATTCAGCACAAACGGAAGAAAGCCGCATGACGGAGATCGTCTGGATCAATGGGGAATTTTTTCCCGCGTCCAACGCCGTTTTACCATTAAACGACAGCGGCCTGACAAACGGCCTTGGTGTTTTCGACACGATGCTGGCGGTGGATAATGTTCTTTCTTATCCACACGACCATTTCGCACGCCTTATGAGTGACGCCGACATGGTACTGGGGACGGCGCCGGACGCAAAAGATCTGGTGACTGTCGCTCTCAAACTTCTTGCCGATAACGGCCTTACCGCCGGACGCGCACGGATACGCACCTGTATAACTGGTGGGGTTATCCCTACGCCCCTCGCCCAGGCGACAATGCCGACGATCTTTATGAATGTGGCTGCCGCTCCGGAAAAACTCACGCCGATCGATGCCTGGATTGTGCCCGATTTCCCGCGCATTTCCGGAAGCATTCTCGAAAACTGTAAACGCATCGACTACACCCGCGCTTACGCGGCCCGCCGCGCCGCGGAAAAAATGGGTGGTAACGAAGCCCTTGTCACTAACACAGACGGCATGGTCGTCTGTGCGACAACATCCAACATCTTTATTGTCGAAGGCGGGCAATGGTTTACGCCACCTCTTCGTGACGGCGCGCTCGACGGCATCACTCGCCGCTATGTCATGTTGGAAAAATCGGTGAAAGAAGAAAGCATGCTGCCCGAACGCGTGCTTAAGGCCGATGCCGTACATCTCAGCAACAGCATTGCGGGACTGCGTCCCCTATCATCCCTGAACGGAAAGAATTATTAAGCGGCTTTGCGCGGCGTAACCGCAGCCAGTTTTGCGCGTGCCGTGCTGAGCTGGCGGACGAGACGGTTTTTCTCAACCGCATCTTGCGCGATTTTCAGCTTTTCCTCGGCATTGCGAATATCCTGCTCGATTTTCGCGGCATCAAGATCGGCGACATTAACCGCCTCTTCGGCAAGAACCGTGCAGTTTTTCGCCGTCACGTCGGCAAAACCGCCCGTGATGAAAATTTTCTTCGGCGCTGCGCCCTGATGGGAAATAACTTCGATTACGCCCGGGCGGATCGCCGCGACCAGTGACGTGTGGCCTGCGCGCACGCCGAACTCGCCCTCTTCACCCGGGATCGTGACTTGCCACGCCTGCTCAGCCAGAAGCTTTTTTTCCGGGGAGACGAGTTCGAAATTAAAAATGTTTGCCTGTTCCATGATCATTTCCTCTTAACGAAAGATAAAGCCTTCCGTAGCGCTCGCCGGGACCTGGCGATAAAAATCCTGCGTGCCGCGCACGACATTGTTCAGTGTATTGGTCATCATCAATGCCGTCTTGGCGACGTCCTCGACAATGACGGCCTCTTCCTTCGCCCTTGCCTTCATGCCATCCAGAGCCATCCAGATCGCGCCGCGGGCACGGTCGAACGTGCTGCGCACCTTTTCTTCGGACGGGTTCTGAAGCAGCATCGCCGCGATCGCCTTGCGGCCACTGGCTTCGTGATCGAATGTGACGTCCACCAGTTTCGCAACACGGATCAGCTCCTCCGCACCGGCTTTAATGTCGTCCGCGAAAACATCAAGATGGTCGAGCAGTTGATCGCGGTTCGCGGCCGTAAAAAACGGCGTGATCAACATGGCATTGGAAGCACCGTTGAGTGTGCTTTTGATCGAGCTGACCTGAGAGGCCAGCCAATCATTATACTTCATGTGATCAGGACGTTCAGTGTACATAAAGACTTACGCTTTCCATTTAAACTAGAATTCCAGCTCTTCGTCGCCGTCTTCACGTTCGTGTTCGATCGTGAATTCGGCGCGGGCGGGCACATAAATGCGCTCACCCGCGACCTGAATTTCGAAGTTCTTGCCGGATTCGATGCAGTCGGCCAAACGGCGCAGCTTCTCAACGATCTGATCGTTGCTGTAGCCCTTCTCGATATCGCGGTCTTTTTTCGTCATTACGCAGCTTCAGCAGCCATTTTCTTGGCTTTTGCTTCGACCTCTTCGATCGTGCCGACCATGTAGAAGGCCGCTTCCGGCAGGTGGTCGTATTCGCCGTCGACGATCGCGCGGAAACCGCGGATGGTGTCGGCCAGCTGAACGAACACGCCCGGCGACCCCGTGAAGACTTCGGCGACGTGGAACGGCTGCGAGAGGAAGCGCTGGATCTTACGCGCGCGCGCAACCACCAGTTTGTCTTCTTCGGACAGTTCGTCCATGCCGAGGATGGCAATGATATCTTGCAGCGCTTTGTAGTTCTGCAGCGTCTTTTGAACGTCGGCCGCGCACTTGTAGTGCTCTTCGCCCACAACGCGCGGGTCAAGAATACGCGAGGTCGAGTCCAGCGGGTCGACGGCCGGGTAAATCCCCAGTTCGGCGATCTGACGGCTTAGCACGGTCGTCGCATCAAGGTGCGAGAAGGTCGTGGCCGGGGCCGGGTCGGTCAAGTCGTCGGCAGGAACGTAAACGGCCTGAACGGACGTGATCGAACCTTTGTTGGTCGAGGTAATGCGTTCCTGCAGCGCGCCCATGTCGGTGGACAGCGTCGGCTGGTAACCCACGGCGGAAGGAATACGGCCCAGAAGTGCGGACACTTCGGCGCCTGCCTGCGTGAAACGGAACACGTTATCCATGAAGAACAGAACGTCCTGGCCTTCTTCGTCGCGGAAATATTCCGCCATCGACAGACCAGACAGCGCAACGCGGGCACGGGCGCCCGGCGGCTCGTTCATCTGACCGTAAACCAGCGCAACCTTGGATTCACCTTCCAGGTTGATAACGCCGGATTCGATCATTTCGTGATACAGGTCGTTCCCTTCGCGGGTACGCTCGCCAACGCCGGCGAAAACGGAAACCCCGCCGTGCGCTTTTGCGATGTTGTTGATCAGTTCCTGAATGGTAACGGTTTTACCAACACCGGCGCCGCCGAACAGACCGATCTTACCGCCTTTTGCGTACGGGCAGAGAAGGTCGACGACCTTAATACCGGTGACAAGCTGTTCCGCTGCGTTCGCCTGCTCAACGAAGGCAGGTGCTTCGCGGTGAATCGGGTAGCGTTTTACGTTCTTGCTGACGGCCTGACGCTCGTCAATCGGCTCGCCGATAACGTCGAAAATACGGCCCAGCGTTTCCGGACCGACCGGCACCATGATCGGCTCGCCCATGTCGGACACTTCCTGACCGCGGACCAGACCGTCGGTCGTGTCCATGGCGATACAGCGAACGGTGTTTTCGCCAAGGTGCTGCGCGACTTCGAGAACGAGGGTCTTGCCTTCGTTTTCCGCGTTGACGGTGTGCAGCGCGTTCAGAATCGGCGGAACTTCGCCGTCATTGAACTGCACGTCGACGACAGCGCCGAGAACCTGAGAGATTGTGCCTTTTGCTTGAGCCATTTGTTTAGTTTCCTTCTTTTAAACTTCGTTATCGTGTCGGTTTGAACGCATCGGGGCGGAGGTAACCCGCCGCGCGTGCGCGATCGGTAATGTCGTCATGCTGGCCGCGGCCAAACGGGGCTTTTACACCGACGATGCCTGTCGGCGCGCCTTCCTTGTCCGGAATGGGGGTGTTATTCACCACCACAGAAAAATCCTTGGGGTAGTTACGACGGGAATCATCATCAGGACTACGCATGTTAAACGGCCTCCGCTCCAGAAATAATCTCAATCAGTTCTTTGGTAATCGCGGCCTGACGCGCGCGGTTGTAACGCAGCGTCAGCCCCTTGATCATATCGCCCGCGTTACGCGTCGCATTGTCCATGGCGGTCATGCGCGCGGCCTGCTCCCCGGCGGCGCTGTCGAGCAGCGCGCGGAAAATCTGCACGCCGAGGTTACGCGGCAGAAGCTTGCCGAGGATTTCTTCCTCTTCCGGCTCGAACGTGTAAGGCGATGCGAGGTCCGTTTTTTCCTCGACATTTTTCGCCTTGGCGTTGTCGTTGGCCTGGTCCGGCTCGCTCAGTTTGAACGGGATGATCTGCTGCGCGCGCGGAGTCTGCGTCAGAACAGATTTAAAATTGTTGTAAATCAGCGTGCAGACATCGAACCCGCCCGTATTGAACTGGTCGAGGATCAGTTGGGTGATCTCGTTCGCTTCGGCGAAGCTGACCTGCTTCCCTGCGCCAAGGCCGGTGAAGCTGTGGACGATTTTCGATGCGTGCGTGCGCTTCAGAAGATCGCGGGCCTTGCGGCCTACGGCCACGATCTTGACGGTCTTGCCTTCGTTTTCGAGGCGGCGGATTTCCTGACGCGCGGTGCGCACAAGGTTGCCGTTGAAACCGCCGCACAGACCGCGGTCGGATGTCACAACGATCAGAAGATGAACCTGATCCGCGCCGGTGCCGATCAAAAGCTTCGGGCTGCTCGGTGTGATCGTCACGCCGGCGGCCACGCGGGCCAGCATTTCGCCCATCGCACTGGCGTAAGGCTGGGAGGCTTCCGCCTGATCCTGCGCCTTTTTCAGCTTCGCCGCCGCGACCATTTTCATGGCCGAGGTGATCTTCCGGGTCGATTTAACCGACACGATGCGGTTTCTGTATTCCTTTAAGCTCGGCATTCTATCTCGCTAGCTGCAGTTGCAGTTCTTTACGTTTCGGGTGACGCAGAAGATAAAGGTCTTCCTGTTCACCCGTCGCTACATCAATAACCCGTCTCATATCCTGAACGCTGACATGCGCTTTCAGGATCTGCGCATACTCGCCTTCGTTCAGGGCGACCGCCCTGGCCGGAATATGCGCCAGAGAGGCGTGATCGACGACGATGTGGGTTTTGTCGCTTTCGACCGCTGCGGCAATCACCTCGCCCAGCGTGCGGCGTTCGTCTCCGAACACAACGACAATACCTTTATCCAACGCCATCGAACCCAGTCCTACTTTAGTGTACTTACGTTACGCGGCTTTCTTGACCGTGGCGGTGAACGCCTTGGTGAAGTTGTCGAGGAACGCTTTCATTTTTGTCTCCACCGCGTCGTCCAGTTTCTGCTGGGTGCGGATGGTGTCGAGAATGTCGCGGCCATTGGCGCGGACATCTTCGAGAAGACGCGCTTCGTACGCGCTGACATCGTTGACCGGAACGGTATCGAGGAAGCCTTTGGTCCCCGCGTAAATCACGAACACCTGCTCTTCAACCGTCAGCGGCGAATATTGCGGCTGTTTCAGCAGCTGCGTCAGACGCGCACCACGGGCCAGCAGACGCTGGGTCGAGGCATCGAGGTCGGACGCGAACTGTGCGAACGCTTCCATCTCGCGGTACTGTGCGAGTTCGAGCTTGATCGTACCGGCAACCTGTTTCATCGCTTTGATCTGTGCGGCGGAACCCACGCGGGAAACCGACAGACCGACGTTAATCGCCGGACGGATACCTTTGAAGAACAGACCCGTTTCAAGGAAGATCTGACCGTCTGTAATCGAAATAACGTTCGTCGGAATGTACGCGGACACGTCACCGGCCTGCGTTTCAATGATCGGCAGCGCCGTCATCGAACCCGCGCCGAGTTCGTCGTTGACCTTGCAGGCGCGTTCCAGCAGACGGGAGTGAATGTAGAAAACGTCACCCGGATACGCTTCGCGGCCCGGCGGACGGCGCAGCAGCAGGGACATCTGACGGTAGGCCACAGCCTGCTTCGACAGATCGTCGTAAACGATCAGCGCGTGCTGGCCGTTGTCGCGGAAGAATTCACCCATCGCGGCGCCCGTGTACGGTGCCAGATACTGCATCGGCGCCGGTTCGGATGCCGTCGCGGCGACAACGATGGAATATTCCATCGCGCCCTGCTCCTCGAGTTCCTTAACCAGCTGCGCAACCGTCGAGCGCTTTTGACCGACAGCGACGTAGATGCAGAACATGTGTTTCTTCGCATCCGGGTCTTTGTTGATGAATTTCTGGTTGATGATCGCGTCGATCGCCACGGCGGTTTTGCCCGTCTGACGGTCGCCGATGATCAACTCGCGCTGACCGCGGCCAACCGGCACCAGCGCGTCGAGCGCTTTGATACCCGTCTGCATCGGCTCGTGAACCGATTTACGCGCGATAACGCCCGGCGCTTTGACTTCAACGCGGGAGAACGCTTTTGCCTTGATCGGGCCTTTGCCGTCGATCGGGTTACCCAGACCGTCAACAACGCGGCCAAGCAGCTCGCGGCCAACCGGAACCTGAACGATCTCACCCGTACGGCGGACGATGTCGCCTTCTTTAATGTCGCGGTCGGAACCGAAAATAACGACCCCGACATTGTCGCCTTCCAGGTTCAGGGCCATGCCCTTGATGCCGCCCGGGAATTCAACCATCTCACCGGCTTTGACCTGGTCCAGGCCGTAGACGCGGGCAACGCCGTCGCCGACGGACAGAACCTGACCGATTTCAGCGACATCGGCCTGCGCGCCGAAATCGGCGATCTGCTTTTTCAGGATTTCAGAAATCTCTGCGGCACGAATTTCCATTGTTAGATAACCTCTTCTTGCTTGGTGGTATTTTGATTGGATTGCGATTTCATGGCGCGTTCCAGACGCTCCAGTTTCCGTTTCACGGAGTCATCGATCATCTTCGACCCGACGGTGACGATCATGCCGCCGATCAGATCGGTGTTGATTTCAAGGTTGATGGCAACGCTGCGGCCCGTGGCTTTGCTCAGCGCTTCTTCCAGCGCCTTGCGCTGCGCATCGGTCAGCGGATAGGCGACCTGCACCTGCGCGGACATTTCGCCGCGGCGTTTTTGCACGTTGGCTTTGAACGCGGTGATGATCGCGGCAATGATGTTCAGGCGGCGGTTGTCGGCCAGCAGCTGGAGGAAATTGCGTGTGATCGGGTTGAATTTTGCCTTATCGGCAATGGCGGCAATCGCCTGGCCTTGCTGGGTGCGGTTGAACAGCGGCGAACGAATGACGGTCTGCAGTTCGGCCGAGCCATTGATCATGGCCTCGAAATCCTTCAAATCCTGCTCGACCGCTTCAAGCGATTTTGCGTTTACGGCTGTGTCTACCAAGGCTGAGGCGTATCGCCCTGCGGCGGCGCCGGAAGTCTGTTGAGAAGCCACGCGAAGTGCCCTTTTTTCTGTTCGTTTCTAATTCCAAAAGTTGAGGCTGAAGTAGCATACGGCAACGCGCCGCGCAAGCACTGTTTGCACCCCGGAAAGCCGCGGATTTCCGCGCCTTTGAGGTTACATAAACAGGCGGAATTGGAACAGCGGATAGACGTCGGGATTTAGAATCGCCGCAAGGACCTTGAAGGCCAGCAGATGGGCGATGTAAATCTCCAGCGTCCAGCGGCCCATAAACTGGATCGGGGCCTTGAAAACGGCAGGAATCCGGGCGCTTAAGGCCGGATATTCCCGTGCGCGGAACCGGCTGAGGATCATGCAGGTGAAAAACGTGCCCCCGCCCATCAGAAGGAAGGCCAACTGGGTGAAGTCGAACGCCAGTTGCTGAACCCCGGCAAAAATCAGGAAACAGACAATCGTCAGCGGTAGGACAATATTCCTGTCCGGCATAAAACTGTCCCGGTGCCGGACAACATAGCCGAACAGGGCGAAGATCAGCCCGAGCGTCCCGTATTCGGTCAGAAACGATGTCGGCAGGGCCAGAATCGTTAACATCACGATCACCTGCGCCAGCGGTGAAATCCCCTGCCCCGCGTACTGCGCCACCCGGTCAAGGAGAAGGCGGATCAGGATGATGGTGACCAGCGCGTTGAGCGGGAAGACCGGCATGCTCACGATCGCGCTTGCCACCGCGAGCAGCGCCGCCCCGCCCAGCAGCCGCGGCGAAAGATCCCTGCCCGATGCATGCCCGACGAAAAAGAACCACACCGGAAACCCGATACGCCCGACCGCGCGCCACCATTCATTTTCGGGGAAGAAATAAAACCCGATATGGTCGATGATCATGATGATGACCGCGACAGCCTTGATCAGGTCGTACGAGGTCAGCGCGCGTGGAAGCGGTTTGGCCGTGTTCATAACGTTTTCTTTCTGTCGAAATATTTCCCCGCGCCCCACCAGATCAGGATCATCGACGCCGCGCCGACATACCCGTCAATCGCGTAATGCCAGCTGAGCAGGAACGAGCCGAGCTGGATGATCACCGCATACGGCACCATGACCCATGCCAGCCACGGCCAGTACCGAAGGCTGTGCAGCGCGAACAATGTCGCCATTCCCACATGCACGGACGGCAGGGCCGCCGGGCCGTTCATATCGACCATCCGGTCGTTGAATTTCATCGACAGCATCAAGTCGCGGAACTGGTTGCGGAACAGCGGTTCCTGCGCGTTGATGGAATCGATGGCGGCCAGCAACTCTTTATAAGGATCGGGATCGGGCAGATAATATTGCCAAAAAATCGGTCCGGCCGAAGCACCCGCCGCCGCGATGACATTCCCCAGGATTGTCCAGCACAGGCAGAAGCTGACGATATACTGCATACGACCGGGCGTGCCTTTGGGCTGGAACACCACCCAGGCCAGAAAAACATACATCAGGATAAACCAGACCCAGTACAGGAAATCGATCTGCCTGAGCCATTCCGGGTCTGCGTATACGAACTTGAAATATTCATGCGGCAGGCGCCCGCCATGCAAAAAACGCTCAATCGCGATGAAAAGATAGTCGTGCCCGTGCGGCGTCAGGTGCGAACCGATCAGCGATTTGATCGCGCCGAACACGGTGATGACCATAAACACACAGACGCAGCAGATCACCACGCGCACCAATGTGGGAAACGAAAAAATATCTTCGAGAATCGCGCCGATCTCATTCGCCTTCTTCCCCGTGACCAGCGCGCGGGAGATGCGCATGAACCCGATAGCGAACGGGGCCGCGATAAAAACGAAAACAAATTCCTGAAGAAATTGGGGCGTAAAGACGTTCTCCCCTTTCAGGTCGATCGTCATCTGAAAAGAAAGCCCCACCAGCATGGCAAGCGTCGTGCAGGCCAGTAACGGAAGATGCTCTTTCAACGCATTGGTTATGATGGACAAGGATGAGACCCCTAGAAGAAACTCTGCGGGTCGATATCCACCTGCACCCGCACCGTGGAAGGAGTCTGAACGTTTTTCAGCCATACGGCAATGGCCTTTTGCATATCGATGGTCTTGTCCGCCCGGACCAGAAGACGGCGGCGGTACTTCCCGCGCAAACGGTAGAGCGGCGCGTCGGCAGGCCCCAGCGTATTGATCCCCGGCCCGTTCGGCGCGGACATGCCTAGTTCTTTCGATATCTCCAGGACCTGTTTTTCATCGCGGCCCGAAATGATGATCCCGGCCAGACGGGTAAAGGGCGGCATCCGCGCGCTTTCCCGTTCCGACGCTTCGACCTCTAAAAACGCGTCCCGTTCTCCGTCGGCCAGGGCCTGCATCACGCGCCCCTCGGGCGTAAAGGTCTGGAGGTAGACAATCCCTTTTTCCTCCTCCCGCCCCGCGCGGCCCGCGACCTGATGCAACAGCTGATAGGTGCGCTCCGTCGCGCGCAGATCGCCCCCCGTCAGCCCCAGATCGGCATCGACCACACCCACACAGGTCAGCTTCGGGAAATGGTGCCCCTTCGCGATGATCTGCGTGCCGATGATGATATCGATCCTGTGATCGCGGATGTCGCGCAGGATGGTTTTCAATTCGTCGTGCGTCGTGGCCGTATCGCTGGAAAGGATTTTGATGCGCGCATCGGGGAAATATTCTTTCACCTCTTCGAACACACGCTCCACGCCCGGCCCGCACGCCGCCAGCGTGTCCGCCTCGCCGCAGGACGGGCATTTTTCCGGCACTTTCACATCGTATCCGCAATGGTGGCAATGAAGCTTGCCGGTCTTGCGGTGCTCGATCAGCCATGCCGAACAGCGCGGGCATTCAAACCGGTGCCCGCAGGTCCGGCACAGCGTCAGCGGCGCATAACCCCGGCGGTTCAGGAATAAAAGGCTCTGCTCTTCCTTCTCCAGCGTTTCCTGCAACGCGGTTTTCAATGTCGGCGCGATGAAATGCTGTTTGTCGATCTGTTCTTTTTTCATGTCGATCAGATGGACATCCGGCATGCCCGCACCGCCATGCCGGTCGGGCAGCGAAAGATGCTGATACTTTCCATCCCACGCATTCTGCATGGTTTCCAAAGACGGCGTCGCCGACACTAAAACGATGGGAATTTTTCCGATGTGGGCGCGGACGACCGCCATGTCGCGGGCGTTGTAAATCACACCCTCTTCCTGCTTGTACGCCGGATCATGTTCTTCATCGACGATGATCAGGCCCAGATCCGCATAGGGAAGGAACAACGCCGACCGCGCGCCGACAATCACCCGGCTTTCGCCCGTCGCCACGCCGCGCCATGTCGTTTTGCGCTGGCCATCCGACAGCGACGAATGCCACAGCGCCGGATTGCATCCGAAACGCTCCTTAAACCTGTCGATAAACGCATTCGACAACGCGATTTCCGGCAGCAGGATCAAAACCTGTTTGTCCGCGCGCAGCGCTTCGGCGACGGCTTCGAAATATACTTCCGTCTTGCCGGAGCCGGTCACGCCATCAAGCAAGGCGGCGCTATATGTGTTTTTCTGAACGGCGGCGGTCAGCGCGCTCGCCGATCTCTGCTGCGCTTCGGACAGCAACGCGCCCTTCCGCACCGGGTCGGGATGGCGGCACGGCGCGCCGGAAAAAATCTCTGTCTCTTTCAGAACGCCCTTCCCGACGAGCGTCTTGATGACGCCCGCGCTGCATCCCGCTTCCTGCGCGAGTTCGCCGGCGCGGCGCGGCATGCCGTCGCGCGCGATCTCGACCACGCGTTTCGATGGCGGCGACAACCCTTTCACATCGGTATCCGGCGCGGCGATAAAACCTTTTGCGGGTTTTTCCGGCTTGAGCGCGCCCGGCACGCTCAGCGATAATTTCAAAACCGCCCCTTTGGGCGACATGATGTAATGCGCCGCCCAGTCGATGAATTTCCGCTGCGCCTCAGCCATCGGCGGCACATCGAAACACGCGACGACATCCTTGATCTTTTTCGCATCGACATCGCCCGTGCCCGCGCCCCAGACGACGCCCAGAACTTCGCGCTGGCCCAGCGGCACCGTGACATAGTCGCCCGGCTGGCATGAAAATCCCGCCGGCAATGCATAATCATACGCCTTGTCCACCGGGTATGGGACAAGAACGGCGCAGCGCCCCGCCTTTTCCGGCGCGGGCACATCCTCTTCTTGAAAAAGCGTGTGCATCTGATAGGTATGATGGTCGGAATCCCCGTAAAAGAAAAGGTGCCTTATGAAATTCTTCGCCGATACCTCCAACATTGATGACATTAAAGAACTGGCCGACCTCGGCCTTCTGGACGGCGTCACGACCAATCCATCGATCATTGCCAAATCGGGGCGTCAGTTCATTCCCCTGATCGAAGAAATCTGTGGCATCGTCAAAGGCCCTGTCAGCGCCGAAGTCGCCTCGACCGACTACGAAACGATGCTGAAGGAAGGCAAGAAACTCGCCAAGATCGCGGATAACGTCGCGGTGAAGGTTCCCCTCACCCCGGCCGGCCTGCGCGTGTGTAAGGAACTCTCCGACAACGGTACGATGGTCAACGTCACGCTGTGCTTCTCCCCCGGTCAGGCGATTCTCGCCGCCAAGGCAGGCGCCGCGTTCATTTCGCCGTTCGTCGGCCGCCTTGACGATATTTCCCATGACGGTCTGGGCCTGATCTCCGACATCGTGGGCATCTACAACAATTACGATAACTTCTATACCGAAGTGCTGGTCGCGTCCGTGCGCCACCCGGTCCACATCATTGAATCGGCCAAGATGGGCGCGGACGTCGTCACCTGCCCGCCCGCCGTGATCAAACAATTGTTCAACCATCCGCTGACCGATAAAGGTCTGGCCGCCTTCGTCGACGACTGGAAAAAAACCGGTCAATCGATCCTGTAATTCAAAAGGGGCCGTAAGGCCCCTTTCTTCATGATGATAAATGCGCGCCCGGAACGCTCATCCGGACCGGCGGCTTGTATAACGCCGGATTGTTATCGAGCGCATTGGGCACGCCCCATCCGCCGTTCGTGTCCCAGTCATAATGCGTCGTCGTGCAGCTCTTTCCGCACGACGTGGTGTATTTGTGCGCGACCAGCGGCTTCGTCACATTCTGCACGCCGCTATACTCGCTGAAATAACCGCCGAAATTATCCTTGAACTCCCTCAGGAAACGCGGCCCGTTCGTGCCCGCCGACCAGCTGAAAAAACCGGAATTCGACGGGTCGTTCCCATTGTCGTTCAGCGTGACAACCCTGGCGTCCGGGTAATACACACCCTGAATGTCGCGACTTAAAAAACCGTTATCCTGTTCGCTCAACCGTTTGTCGAGGCACACGGATATTTTATTGGCGAGAAGAAAGTCGAGCGCTTCGGATCGCGTTTCCTGAAGCACATCCTGCAACCTGTCGAGATACGGCGCCGCATCCATCGGATCGTCCTGTATCACACAGGTTTGCTCCGCCTGATTAAGCATCAGGTCGACAAGCTCGGGTTTTCGTTGAAGATCAGCCGTAGATTCACCGGCAGCGATTGCGAAGGCTGCAACCAACGCAATACTCACCCCGGCGACGCCAAGAATTTGGCGGCCAGTAAGACCAGACATGCAGTAACTCCCTGTATCGTTTTTTATATTTTTATACTTTCGATCAGTGTGCCTTCGAGGTGTTTATTTGTCAATAAAATCCCCGTTAACCACTTAGTTTGCTATCGTCGTATCTTTACCGCCGTGATACGATTCATGAAACGGAAGGCGTGATTCACATGTCGAAAACCATGACAGAAACAAAAGGCACCACACTCATCACCGCACAGGATGTTCTGGATTACCTGAAACTTAATCCGGCATTCCTTCAACAGCATCCGCAGGCGGTTGACCTGCTGACCCCGCCCAAAAACGGCGCAGGCGGCAAGAACGTGCGCGACTTCATGTCGTTCATGGTGGAGCGCCTGAAATCCGACAAGGAACGTGTCATCGAAAACACGAAAGAGCTGGTTGAAAACGCCCGCTCCAACATGAACAACCAGCAGCGCGTGCAGAAAGTCGTCCTGCGCCTGCTCGAAGCGCGCAGCTTCGATGAATTCATTCACATCATCACGATGGATATGGCCACGATGCTCGACACCGACATCGCGACCCTTGTGGTCGAAGCCGACGGCCACAACATCCCCCATATTCACAACAGCGGTATCCGCATCGTGCCGCCCGGTACGATCGATCAATGGATGGGCGATAAAAACACCCTTCTGCAATCGGATATCGCGGGGATTGAGATTATCTATGGCGGCGCTTACACGCTTGTCCGCTCACAGGCCTTGCTGCGCGTTGATATCTCGATGAACACGCCGCCCGCCATCCTCGCCTTCGGTTCGCGCGATCCGTATATGTTCGCCGACGGTCAGGGAACGGATATGGTGTCTTTCCTCGCGCGCGTCGTCGAACGCTGTTTCCGTGCATGGCTCAATCTCCCGGAATAAAACCCGAAACGCTTGAATATTGCGCACCCGACCTCGCCGCGAAAGTCGGCCAGTGGATCACGTGGCTGAAGGTTGAAAAAAACGTCTCGCGCCATACGCAGCGCGCCTATATTTCCGACCTCTCGCAGTTCTTCCGCTTCCTGAGCAACCACCACGCTGAGGCGTTGTCGATTGACAATCTCTCCGGCGCCTCGCTGTCGGACTTTCGTGCGTGGATGTCCGGCAAGGCTGTCGGCGGCGCGGCGGCCAGTTCACGCGCGCGCTCCCTTTCCGGCATTAAAAACTTCCTCGGCTGGATGGATAAGCAGGGTTTTGCGCACAATGCCGCGCTCGCGGGCGTGCGCGCGCCGAAACTGCCGCGTAAATTGCCGCGGCCCCTGCTGGAAACGCAGACCTTCCGCCTTCTCGACACGATGCCGGACGACATATGGACCGCGCGGCGGGACAAGGCGCTCTTCACGCTTCTTTACGGCTGCGGCCTGCGCATCGACGAAGCGCTCGGGCTTAATATTTCCGGCCTGCCGCGTGACGGGTTTCTGCGCGTCGTCGGAAAAGGAAACAAGGAACGTCAGGTGCCGATCCTTCCCGCCGTTATCGCGGCTATCGATCATTACCGCGCTTCCTGCCCCTTCACGGAAAATGCGGCGCGCGCGTTGTTCGTCGGGGAAAAGGGGAAACGCCTGCATCAAGGGGTCGCCCAGAAATCCATGCGCGATTTGCGCCGCGCGCTCAATCTTCCCGAATCGCTGACGCCGCACGCGCTGCGTCACTCCTTCGCCACGCACCTGCTCCAAAACGGCGCCAACCTGCGCGAAATACAGGAACTTCTCGGCCACGCCTCCCTGTCTACGACCCAGCGTTACACCGAAGTGAACGCCGAGGAATTATTGGCCATCTACCGCAAAGCACACCCCCGGGCCTGATCCGGCGGAACTTTTTTCTTCCTCCGGCGGTTTACCGTGCGACCAAGGAGGCCTGTCATGAATATCGAACAAATGGCGCAAAACGACGCCAGCCAGAATATGAATATGCGGGACGATCCGAAATGGTCGGCCGTGGAACGCCAGCGTTACGCCGCCGCGTATACGGGCACGAAGCAGAAACTATCAGAGAACCGCTGATGGGCGCCCCGCAGAAAAAATCAAAAGCGAAGGACACGAAAAGCAAAGTGCTGATCGTTGCCCTTTGCGCCGCGATCATGATTGCGGGCGGTCTCGTTGCCCGCGCGGTAAAGCCTGACGATGCCGATGCGAAAAGCGGGCCGGATAAAATCGCAACCGTGCCCGCATCCGATCATGAAACGATCAAGGCCGAAATCCTAGACAAGAACCCGTCGAAATTTACCATCGATGTGGAAAAACTTGCGAATATGAACGCCGACGACGATGCGGATACGTTCGCTGTCTATACATCGGACAGCGCGCCGAAAACCTGCGGGGATTTCCGCAAGCTGGAACTACCCTATGAAAAGCCCGAAGAATATAAGCGCGTTTTCGACCTGTCGGATCACCCGGAAGTGATCGAAGCCCTCGACAGTTACCATTGCGTGGTGATGCGGAATATTCCGCCCTCTGCCAGCTGAAGATTAGATATGGATCGGACGGCCATGCACGGCCAGCGCGGCTTCCTTGACGACTTCCTGTAACGTCGGGTGCGCGTGGCATGTGCGGGCGATGTCCTCGGCCGATGCGCCGAATTCCATGAACGCGCCGATTTCCCCGACAAGCGTGCCTGCTTCCGGCCCGATGATGTGGCCGCCCAGAACCTTGTCGGTCTTGGCATCGGCCAGGATTTTCACGAAACCGTCGATACACCCCATCGCGCGTGCGCGGCCGTTTGCCATGAACGGAAACTTCCCGACCTTGTACGCCACGCCCTCGGCCTTCAGTTGCTCTTCGGTCTTGCCGATCGCGGCGACTTCCGGCCACGTGTACACGACGCCGGGAATAAGGTTGTAATCGATATGGCCGGTCTGGCCCGCGATCATTTCCGCGAGGATTACGCCCTCTTCTTCCGCCTTGTGCGCCAGCATCGGGCCAGCGATGACATCGCCGATGGCGTAGACGCCTTTCACATTCGTTTCAAAATGCGCGTTGGTTTTCACGCGTCCGCGCTCGTCCGTTTCCACGCCCGCCTCTTTGAGACCCAGCGAATCCGTGAACGCCTTGCGCCCCACGGCGACAAGCACGATATCCGCGCTCAGCGTTTCAGCCGCGCCGCCGGCGGCCGGTTCCAGCGTCAGATCGACGCCCTTGCTGCCGGACTTGGCCGATGTGACCTTGGTCGACAGCTTGAAATCGATGCCCTGTTTCTTGAGGATTTTCTGCGCTTCCTTGGACAGTTCGCCATCCATCCCCGGCAGGATGCGGTCGAGGAATTCCACCACCGTGACTTTCGCGCCCAGGCGCTGCCATACCGAACCCAGTTCGAGACCGATAACACCGCCGCCGATCACGACAAGGTGACCCGGCACTTTGTCCAGTTCCAGCGCGCCCGTGGAGGATACGATTTTCTTTTCATCGATCGTGATCCCGGGCAGCGATACGACATCCGATCCCGTGGCGATGATGATATGCTTCGCGCTGTATGATTTTCCGTCGACGTCAACCGCGCCCGGACCCTTGATCTTGCCGGTGCCTTTCAGCCAGTCGATCTTGTTTTTCTTGAACAGGAACTCGATCCCCTGCGTGTTCTGCGTGACGACCTTTTCCTTGTGGCCCATCATGGTCTTCAGGTCGAGATCGACGCCCTTCACCTTGACGCCCATGCTTTCGAGAAGGCCATGTGCTTCGTGATATTTTTCCGACGCCGACAGCAGCGCCTTCGACGGAATGCATCCCACGTTCAGACATGTCCCGCCCAGCGCCGCGCGTTTTTCCACGCACGCGGTTTTCAGGCCGAGCTGCGCGGCGCGGATCGCGCACACATACCCGCCGGGACCGGCGCCGATAACGATGACATCATAAGAAGCTTCAGACATGGGTGATTTCCTTCGACAAATTATTCAAAGACATACAATCCACAGTGCGCGGACGAAATCAATGTCGAATATCACGAATGACGCAGCGTCAGCTGTGTTTCCGTGCTATGGACCGGCTCATGATGCGGGCGGCGGCGCAGGTTCGCGATCAGGCCCTTGGCCTCGTCCACAGACGGCACGACAACGACATCATTTGCCAGAACATGCCCCGGCAAAATCTTAAGGAACGGGTCCATCAGGCGGATTCCCGCCTCTGCCCCCGGCTGCGCCGAATTGACGAGGATGATTTTCTGATTCTGCAGGTGCGGCGCGCCGTCGCGCTTGTGACGCAGCCAGCGCGTGATTTCCTGATACGTTCCGATACCCGGCGCCATGGCGACGTTGATGTTGGAACGGAAAATGCTCGCCATGCGGTCGTCGAAATCGCGCTCGACGGCCATAAACTTGTTGCCTGTGGGGCGAATTTCTTTCGGATCGACCGCTGCACCTTCAAATTGCAGCGTGCGCGGCATCTGGATCAGCGACAGATGGCATTTATTTTCCTGTGATGGATATTTTTCCATGAAGCGCAGCGCGCCGCGCGCGGTCGCGCCCATGATGCCGTAATTACCGCCGCCGGTGCGCACGTGCATGCCCTGCGACGCGGCCCAATACCCCAGATCCTCGGCTTCGCGGATATAGGCTTCAACGCGCGTCCCGGCAGAACCCATGACCGAAATTTCAAACATGTCCGTGCGATCGCGCCCGAACGTTTCGGATTCGTAACGCGGCACCGGAATGCGTTCCTTGCGGCCATCCATCATCAAGGCGCGGATATCATCCGAAACATCCGCAGACGACGGCGACATCTGGCTGAACAGGAAATGCGGTTCCTGCTTGACGAAATTTTTCTCATGCAGGTAGCGCGTCAGCATGACGAATTGCAACCAGGGATCCTGTTTAGGATCAATGTCACCCATAAATTCCACAAAGGCGCGTTCCACTTTCGGATCGTCCCAGTCGATATCGCCGTTAAATGCTTCCTTATACGAAAACGGCTTTTTATCATTCATCACGATAATCGGTTTGCCAAACAACTGTTCGACACAGACCTGCTTGTTGACGATCAGACTGCACCAGACATCCATCATATCCAGGAAATGGTGATCCCAGTTTTCGAGCACCGCGTCGCTGTGTGGCGTCAAAACCACACCATCCGCATGATGGGACATATTGTCGATCACGCCGTTTTCCGCATGGTCGTATTGTGTCGTCTGATACACTGCGCCACCGCCCAACACAGGTTTGTGCAAACCGTTCTGCGCCGGAATAAGATTGCCCTGCGTCGCGACGACGATCGGCTGCGTTTTCGGCGCGGCACGGTTAAAGGCCGGGGAGAATTTGTACGGCACATTGAAATGCGCGATCATTTCACGCATTGCCAATGCCATGGGGCTTTGCGAACGGAAATATTCCTCGCGGAATTCGGCGATGCGTTTGCCTTTCAGGGCGTCGGGGACATCAGCCGCGTCAAGGCTTAGGAAATCGTGTGACGTCAGGACATCACCCGCCGTGCGGCCCGGCTGCGTGTGATAACGCAGCGGTATGCGCGCTTCGAACGACAGGACCTGAATATCCTCGCGGCGCGGTTCAGGGCGGAAGACAAGATATGTAACTTCGTCCCAGCCTTTGTCATTATAATCGCCCTCGCGCCCCTCTTTTTTATAACGAGCCTTGAGTTTTTTCAGCGATGAATGGAAAGCGGCCACGCCGCCCTGCGCATCGAGGATCGGTCCTGTTTCAACGCCCGGCCAGCTCGTATCCGGGCTAACCTCATGGCGCGAGCGCGCGAATTCCGGCTCATCGGAATAATTGGCGCTCATCGAGCTGCCGGTATCGTTGACGATGAAGGCGAAGTTGTCGGGGTTGATCCCGCGCTCTTTCATCTGTGTCATGAACTTTTCATACCCGATGTGGCCGTAGATACGGTCCATCAGGCTCTGCGCCTTTTCATACGCATTGCCCAGATACGACCCGCTGACCTCGTCGGCGGACAGCCACCAGCGCAGCCATTCGATGGCGTTGATGACCTTGATGTTCTTGTTCTGGTTTTCCAGCGGCAGGATCATCTCGGTGAATTTTTTGGGCTGCGTCGTCGCCAGGCCGATCATCGCATGACGCGTGAACTGCAGGGTCGGGTGATCGGCGGGGATGGCTTCTCCGGCTGAGTAAGCGCGGCTGGGGTTTCTCTGGACATCGTCCAGTTCTTGAAGGGTCAGGAGGCGGTTGCTTACCGTGGGCTTGCGCACAGGTCGTACTCCGAAAACATAAAACTTATTGAACAGGCGGATTAATAACTTCTAATAAACAAAAAAGCAACTATTTTTTCATAATCCACCCACTCTTTCTTACGCCCCGCCCCAGTCCTCAAGCCATAAATCCGGCTTTTCTTCCCGGAACTTGGCGACCAAAGCCACGCAATCCGGGTCGTCCAGCACAATGACCTCGACCCCCCGCTCCCGCAGGAAATCGACATTGCCCGGGGAGTTAACTGTATCGCCGACGATGACCCGGGGAATCTTGAACTGCACGATCGTGCCCGCGCACATCATGCAGGGGCTGAGCGTCGTGTACATGGCGGTGTCGCGGCGCGACAGGCGGCGCCCTGCGGCGCGCATGGCGGACATTTCACCGTGGATAATGGGATTGCCTTCCTGAACCAGCATATTGTGGCCTTCGCCAAGGATATTGCCGTCCGGATCGATGATGACTCCGCCGATCGGGCACCCGCCCTCGTTATAGCTTTTTAAAGCCTGTTCATAGGCGCGGCGCATGTAATAATGATGGTCGCGAGTCATGCCAGAAGGTATAAATTAACGGGTACTAATAAACAATCCATTATGAGCGATCCTTCCACACCTTTTACGCATATGCAGCGCGCCGTCGATATCGTCGGCAGCTCGCCGCATCCCGACAATAAAATCGCCGCGACCCTGTTCGGCGACGGGTGGGCGATTTCCTGCACGAACCGCTGGCCGGAACGGATCATAACGTCTTTGGGCACCGATACGCGCATCGGCAATTCGTCGGGGACCATCCACGCGGAAACGAACTGCATCCTGCGCGCGAAAGGCCCGACGCAGGGCGCGTCCTTATGCATCACCGATCCGTTCTGCCCCAACTGCGCCAAGAACATCGCCGAGGCCGGCATCGCCACCATCTATATCGACCACAAAGGCTTCGATAAGGATTTCTTTCAGCGCCGCAGCGGCCATTTCGAAACCATGTCGATGTATATCTGCGAGCGTGCGGGCATCAACGTCTATGAACTCAACCGCAAGGAACAGAAAATCATCCCGATTTTCGAAAGCCCCGCCGGATACGTCCCCGCCGAAGACAGCCCCATCGAAGTCGATCCCCTGCAGACCGCGACCGACGCCGTCCTGCGGCAACTGGTCATGCGCACCGCGCGCGCGCACAACCGCCGCAAATTCGCGATCGCCATCGCCGCGAATGACAAGGGCGACCTCTTCTCCCTCGTCGCGCGCGCGCATGCCGTGCGCGGTTTGACGATGCAGGACAAGGAAGACGAAGAAACGGTGATGAGCCCGGAAGGGAAATACAGCTACATTCAGGAACCCGTGAACCGCCTTCTCATGCATATGGCGCGGCGCGGGTTGACGCTGTGCGGCGATTATATTTTCTGCTCCCAGGTCCCCACCGCGCGGGAGCAGGTCAACCTTGTCGGCGCGAACATTACCCGCATCACCGTCGGCGACCTGCGCCGCTGCCGCGACACATACGGGTTCGAAGCCATGGAAATCCTGCGCAAAGCCAATATCCTTGATTATTCTTAAGCGTCCGAAACCAAACTTCCCTTGCCGCGTTTCCCTTAATACCGTAAAATCGTCTTAGGCATTGCATGGGTGGTCCATGCACGGCTCAGGGCTTCAAAACCCTTTCAGTATAGCGGCTGGCATCAGCCGTGATTGGTGCGTTTTTCAACGCGATAAACGTATCAAAAGATGC
The DNA here is from genome assembly GCA_964409255.1 of uncultured Pseudobdellovibrionaceae bacterium. Taxonomy (GTDB): domain Bacteria; phylum Pseudomonadota; class Alphaproteobacteria; order Micavibrionales; family Micavibrionaceae; genus CAYPCP01. Next base: position 199 of record CAYPCP010000004.1, on the reverse strand, counting down.
ACTCGGTCCTATGGCCGGGTGGCGGTGGCGTATGTCCAAGGCTTCGGCCCAAAGGCCATTGCGCCGTTCTATACTGACGGTTTTGAACACCCGGTCGCCCGGGACACCCCGGCGGCTTTTTTTCCTTCGATAAGGAAAGGGTCAGAACCGATGCGTTTTATTATTCTCTTTTTATCCGCCGTTTTATTTCCTGCCGTCT
>CAYPCP010000003.1:0-48120 GCA_964409255.1 uncultured Pseudobdellovibrionaceae bacterium | reverse complement strand
CGCCCGCGTTCAGCGTGAACGTGCCCGCCGTAATGCCTGTCAGGTCCACGCCGTTCGTATCGGTGTACGCTACCGTCTGGCCCGCGGCATTGACGCTCAGGGCATCAACATTATTGTTGACGTTTGTCAGCGTGACCGCGCCGGTAGACACCACATTCAGGGTATTTGCGGTGATGACATTCGATTGCGTCAGAACGCCGCCAGTCGTCAACGATGCAATATTCGCGACCAACCCATTGATATCGAGCCCGTCCTGATCGACGAAAGTAACGTTCTGGCCGGCGGCGGAAATACTCAGGCTGTCGACATCGTTCGTTGTCGTGTCCAGAGTCGTTGGGCCACCTGTGTTGGTAACGCTTAAGGTGGCCGCCGTGATCGTACCGCTATCGGTGATCGCACCCGCGCCGGTCAAAGCAGCCGTGTCCGCCGTCAGGCCCGAGATATTGAAGCCATTCAGGTCAATATATGTGACGGCCTGTCCCGCCGCAGAAATTGTAAGGTCATTCGTATTATTCCCGACGGCATCCAGCGTCACCGCGCCTGTACTTGTGACGTTCAGCGTACCGGCGACTGTTGCCGCGCTGTCCGTCACCGCCCCGCCTGTGGTCAGATTAAGTGTCCCCGCATTAACGCCGACGACACCATCGACCGTACCTATGTTAACGCCGGTGGCGTCGCGGAAGGTAACATTCTGTCCTGCGGCATTGACGGCAAGGTTGGCGACGTCCGTGGTGGTGTCCGTAATGCTGATCGCGCCGCCCGCTTCAAGCGCGAGATTGTTGACCGTGATGCCGCCCGCCGTGCCCGTGATAGTCGAACCCGTCGTCAGGTGAAGGGTCGTGACGAAAGTCGGATTGATATCGCTGTCGATCGTGATCGCGCCGGATGTCGCATCGCCGATCCGCAGAAGACTGGCCGTAATCGCATTCAGCTCGGCATTCGTAAAGGAGATGGCACCGGAGGTACCGCCCAGGCTGATGGTCGTTCCCGGCGCCGCGCCGAAGGACACCACACCTGTACCGCTGTTGATCGTCTGCTGTATGTCATAGTCGCCCGCACGCAGGGAGATATCGCCCGCCGTGGCGGTCAATCCGACAACACCGTCAACCGTACCGACAGTCAAAAGCCCCGTATCATAGAAAGTCAGATTACCCGCCGTCGTGATGGCGGCCAGCGTACCGACATTGCTCGTCGCGTCCGTCACATTGATCCCCGTACCCGCTTCGAGCGCAAGATTGGTAACCGTGATGCCGCCCGCCGTACCCGCGATATCCGCCCCTGTAATCAGGTGAAGCGTGCCTGTACCCGCCGGGGCGATATCGCTTTCAACCGTGATCGCGCCAGCGCCAGCGCTGCCGATGCGCAGGATACCCGCCGTGATCGCGTTCAGCTCGGCGTTCGTCAACGCCATCGCCCCGCTTGTACCGCCAAGGCTGATCGTACCGGCGGGCGCGCCGACCAATGTCGTGATGTTTGCACCGTTATTGATCGGCTGCTGTATGTTGTAATCGCTGGCTGTCAGGCTCAGGTTGCCGCCTGTCGCCGTCAGTCCCGTCACACCGTCGACGGAACCGATGGTCAGAAGACCGTTATCGACGATCGTCATTGTACCGGTCGTGGTGACGGCGGCCAGTGTACCGATATCGGTCGTCGTGTCGGTCAGGTTAATGCCCGTGCCCGCTTCAAGCGCGAGGTTGGTTTCCGTGATGCCACCCGCCGTACCGGTGATCGTACTGCCTGTACGCAGATGAAGCGTGTTCGTATTTGCCGGCGCGATGTCGGATACGATCGTGATCGCACCCGATGCCGCATCGCCGATCCGCAGAATGCCGGCCACAATCGCATCCAGCTCGGCATTGCTCAGCGCCAGATCCCCGCCCGCGCCGCCCAGGCTGATCGTGCCGCCGTTTGTGCCGAGCAGCGTCACCGTGCCCGCACCAGCGTCAAGCGAACCGTCGATCGCCATATCGCGGCCGATAACGGTCAGCGGGCTGTTGGTCGTCAGAACCGTTGCGCCGCTATCTACTGTAAAGTTACCCGTGCCGTCGTTGTTGGTATCGGCATTCAACGTACCGCCGCCCGCGGCATTTACATTGCCCGCGACGGTTAAACCGTTATTCGCATAGACGTTGAACGTACCCGTCGACGAAGAATTGTTCAGCGTGAGCGCATTCGTGTCGGCAAGGGAAACATTCCCGCCGCTCTGCACAGCGACAGCATTGAAATCGTTGCCTGAATGATCGAGCGTGACATCGCCGTTGGCCGCATTGATCGTGGTAATGGCGGTCGCTGTCGTAGCGGCTGAATCGGTCAGGGCGCCGCCAACCGTCAGGTTGAGGTTTGCCGCCGTCATACCCGCCAGATCCAGCCCGTCGGTATCGTTGAACGTCACGTTCTGTCCGGCGGCGGAAACGCTCAGACTGTCGGCATCGTTGGCGGCATCAAGAGTGACCGGGCCCGTGGCCACGATATTCAGGGCGCCCGTATTGGTCGCCGCGGAATCCGTGACCGCGCCGCCCGCCGTCAGGGTAAAGTTGCCCGCCGTGATACCCGCCAGATTGATGCCGTCGGCATCGACGAAAGTCGCGTTCTGCCCGGCGGCGGAAAGGCTCAGGTCGTCAACATCGTTCGAAGCGAAATCAAGCGTAACCGGCCCGCCCGTCGCCGTAACGTTCAGCGTGCCGGCGGTAATGGCCGCACTGTCCGTGACCGCGCCGCCGGCGGTCAGCGTAAATGTACTTGCCGTAATGCCTGCCAGATTGACGCCATCGGCATCGACAAAACTCGCCACCTGACCGCCGTTGGAGATGAGAAGATTATCGACATCGTTCGCCGCGCTATCCAGCGTAACCCCGCCGCCCGTCGCCGTAACGTTCAGGTTCGCGGCGGTGATCGCCCCGGTATCGGTCACCGCGCCGCCCGCGTTCAGGGTAAACGTACCCGCATTGATACCGGTCAGGTTCACATCGTCGGCGTCGGTAAAGCTGACCATTTGCCCTACGGCCGACAGATTGAGATTATCGACATCGCTGGTCACCATGTCGAGCGTGATCGGGCCTGTAGCGGCGATATTCAGCGTACCCGCGACAATGGCCTGACTATCCGTCACTGCGCCACCTGCGTTCAGGGTGAACGTACCTGCCGTAATACCCGCCAGATCAATGCCGTCCGCATCAGTGAAAATCACATTTTGCCCCGCCGCCGCGGCGACCAGCACGTCGACATCGTTGGCCGCGAAGTCGAGCGTAATTCCGCCTGTACTTGTGCTCAGGTCGAGCGTACCTACCGTAACAGCCCCGGAATCCGTGATCGGACCGGCGGCGGTCAATGTCGCCGCATTTGCGGTAAGACCCGTAATGTTGAACCCGTCCGCGTCGGTAAACGCCACCGTCTGGCCGCTGGCCGTAATGCCGAGGTTGTCGACATCATTCGTTGCCACATCCAGCGTCACAGGCCCTGTGGCCGTCAATGTGAAATCGCCAACCACGATCGGCGCGCTGTCGGTGACGGCGCCACCCGCTTGTACGTTAGCCGTACTTGCGGTGATTCCGGCCAGGTTAAGACCATCGGCATCGACAAATACAACCGATTGACCCGCTGCGGAGATGTAAAGGTTGTCCACGTCATTCGCCAATGAATTCAACGTGATACTTCCTGTCCCCGTAATATTCAGGTTCGTTGCCGTGATCGTACCTGTATCGGTCACGGCGCCGCCTGCCGTGAGGTTCGCCGTTGTGGCTGTCAGGCCTGTAATATCGAATCCGTCGGCATCGACAAAGGTAACCGTATTCCCCGCAGCCGACAGGTACAGCGTATCAACGTCGTTTGTCGCGAAGTCGAGTGTAATCGGTCCGGCAGACGTCGCGCTGAACGCGGCGGCGGTAATGGCGCCGCTATCCGTCAGCGCCCCGCCGGTTGTGACCGTGAACGAACCCGCCGCGACACCCGTGAGGTTAAGATCGTCAACATCCTGGAACAGGACAGTCTGGCCCGGCGCACTTATATATAAGTCATCGACATCATTGGTTGCGAAATCAAGAGTGATGGGGCCGGACCCGGTTATGTTTAATGTTTGCCCGAGTATGGCGCCGCTATCCGTTACCGGCCCCCCTGCGGTCAAAGTGATGGTCTGCCCGGTAATCCCGTTTACGTTGAATCCGTCGGCGTCGGTGAATGTCACCGTCTGGCCGGTTGCGGTCAGGTTGATATTGTCAGCATCATTGGCGGCAGAGTTCAGGACGATCCCGCCCGTACTTGTCGTGACGTTCAACGTACCGACCGCGACCGTCCCCGTATCCGTAACGGCCCCTCCGGCATTCAGGGTAAACGTCCCGGCAGTCACATTATTAAGATTCACGCCATCGACATCGGTCAGCGCGACGGCCTGTCCTGTCGCCGTCGCCCCGAAATTATCGATATCGGTGCCAACGGCATCGAGCGTGATGGCGCCGGTTGACGTAATATCCACCGTCCCGGCCGTAATCGCCGCGCTGTCCGTGACCGCGCCGCCGGCGTTGAGCGTGAAAGACCCGGCATTAATCCCGACCACGCCATCGACCGTCGCAATATCAATGCCCGTAGCATCATGGAAGATGACATTCTGACCGGGGGCCGCGATGGCCAGATTGGTCACGTCCGTCGTCGCATCGGTAATATTGATGGTGCCGCCCGCTTCAAGCGCAAGATTCGTTTCGACGATTCCGCCCGCCGTGCCCGTGATCGTGCCGCCGGTCGTAAGGTGAAGCGTGTTTGTTCCCGCGGCGGCAATATCGCCTGCGATGGTAATGGCGCCCGCTGTCGCATCGCCGATGCGCAGCGTACCGGCCGTCATCGCGTTAAGCTCGGCGTTATCGATCGCCATATTGCCGCCCGCGCCACCGAGGCTGATCGTCCCGCCATTTGAAACCAGAAGAGTGGTAATCCCGGAACCGCTGCTGGTCGTGGCCGTCGCATCCATCGCCAGATCACGCGCCGTAATGTTCAACGCATTGTTTCCTGTCGCAATATCGACGCCGGCGTTCAAAACAAAAGCGCCACTTCCATTATTGTCTGCATCGGCATTGAAGCTTGAAGCGCCGGTACCGATAAAGTCGGCAGCGACCGTAATACCGCTATTGGCCGAAATGTCGGCCGAAGCGCCTGTCAATGACACACTCACATCGTCATTATCGAAGAACGTTATCGCCTGCCCTGCCGCCATTACGCTCAAGGTGTTCACATCCGTGGTTATATCGGTAACGGTAACGGCCCCGCCCGCCGTGATCGCCAGGTCGCCCACCACAACACCGCCCGCCGTGCCAGTGACGCCAGAAGCAGTCTGAAGTTCAAGGCGGTTAACCGTTGAAAGCGTAACATCATCGCTGAGCGTAATGGCGCCCGCGCCGGCCGTTCCAATATGAAGTGTATTCGCCGTAATCCGGTTGAGTTCGGTATTGGTAAGGTTGAGAGCGCCACCTGCACCGCCCAGACCGATTGTGGCGGCATTCGCCCCTTCAAGCGTTACGGTGCCTGCGCCCGCATTCATCGCCTGAAGGATATTCATGTCCGTCGCGCGCACTGTGATTCCGCTCGATCCGGTGGTCATGCCGGTAATCCCGCCGACTGTCGTGATATCAACGGCATCGGCATCGCGGAATGTAATATTCCCCGTCGTGGTATTAATGGCGAGATTGGCGACATTCGTTGTCGTATCGGTGAAATTAACGGTACCGCCGGCGCTGATACCAAGATTATCGACGACGATTCCGCCCGCCGTCGCGGTAACACCCGCCCCGGAACGAAGCAGCAGGGTATCGACGTTTGTAAAGGTCGTATCCGCGCTGACCGTGATCGCGCCATGGGCCGCGTCCCCGATGCGGAGCGTGGAAGCCGTGATATTCCCCAGCTCGGCGGCGCTAAGATTCATATTTCCGCCCGCGCCACCCAGACCGATTGTGCCCAGATCGGAAGCCAGAATCGTTGTCGTGCCCGCCCCGGCATTGATGACGCCCGTTATCGTCATGTCATTGGCGGTGATGTCTATATTATTGCCGCCGCTGTTTAAGGTATGGGTCGCCGTAATTATATAATTTCCATCGCCATCGTTATTGATATCGGAATCGATGGTGACGATCCCGCCCGTCGTTACGTTGGCATCCTGCGTTACGCCGTTTTCAGCCGTTGCCGTCATACCATGCGCGAACGATGAATCGGCGTTATCAAAGAAAACGCCCGCGCCATTGAACAAGGCCGCGAAAGTAACAAGACCTGAAACATTCGCCAGATCCATTGTCGTGACGTTGTCCACACGTACGTTGCCGGTGTTAACGCCGCCAATATAAAGCTGGCCTGCAGTGATGCGCGCCAGTTCGGCTTTGCTGATCTGCGCCTGGCCCGCCGCATCGCCGACGCCGATCGTGCGCCCGGCCGTCGTTTCAATACTGACGCGACCGTTTCCTGCATTGATGATGCCGTTGATAAAGAAGTCAGCGGCGATAATCGAAAGATCGTTGTTATTCGTCAGGATGGTAATGCCGCCATTAATCGTCAGCGAACCGATCCCGTCATTATCCGTATCGGCATTGATGATCAGCGGCCCCAGAACCGTGACGTTTGTCCCGATCGTAATGCCCGTGGCGGAAAGGAAGATAGCATCCGCAGCCGCATTGATATCGACACCCGCCGATACATACACCTGATCCCCATTCGGGTCCGGCGCGCCGTCTACGTCGGCGGTCAGCGAAATCTGCCCCACTGTCGATGTCAGGTTTTGATCGACGTAAATAGAGTCGTCCGCTTCGGCAAAGATTGTTTTCACCGTTGAGGGATTGTTGACGAAATAGATATTCGCGGCATTGGCGCGTGCATCAAGGTTGAGAACATTGGCAATATTCGCCACATCGGCCGCAGCAATATTATCAAACGTAATATTGCCAGTGGTTGTCCCGCCAAGATTAAGATTATTGGCGGTGATGCGGCTCATCTCGCCTTTATCAATCGTCATGGTCCGGGCGGTATCGCCGATGCCCATCGTCTGCCCGTTTGAGGCTTCGATCGTGGTATCCGCAGAACCGCTATTCAGATTTCCGTTCAGCGCGATATCGTTCGCGATAACGCGAAGCGCTGTATTCGTGGTATTAACGGTACGCGTGGCATCGACGGTGAATGTGCCGCTGCCGTTGTTGTCCAGATCGGCATCGAATGTCGCAGCCCCCGTGGTCGTCACGTTTCCGCCGACAGTGATTCCATTATTGGCGTTGACCGCCAATGTCCCTCCGACATTGCTGCCGCCAATCGTTATAGCGTCGACATCGTCGATACGCGTGTTACCCGCCGATACGATGGATACGGAATTAAAATTATTATTCACATGATCAAGCGTGACAGCGTTCGCCCCGGCGGTGATGCTTGTATTGTTTGCAATCACCGATCCTTGCGTATCCGTGAGTATACCCCCAACGGTCAACGTTAAATTATTGGCGGTAATGCCGTTTATGGCGGACCCCGTATTAACCTGACCGATGATCAGGGCATTCGTGTCGGTCAGCGTTACATCCTGCCCTGCTGCCGATATGGCGATCGTGCCGAAATTATTCGTCGCGGTATCGAGAATGATCGCGCCTGTCGATGTCAGCGCAAGATTGGTAACGGTACTGGCGCTGGAATCGGTAATGCCGGCTGCCGTAACACCGATCGTTGTTCCGTTCAGCCCGATAACACCGTTCACGGTGCCAATATTCACGCCATCGAGATCGACGTAACGCGCAATCCCGCTCCCGGTGTTAATCGCGAGGTTATCGACATTGTTTCCTGCGTTCGTGGCGTTAATAACGCCGGTGCCGGAGGCCTGAAGCGCGAGGCTTGTGATGGTAATCGCCGCACCAGAGGTATTGACGCCGCCCGACCCGCCCTGCAAATGAAGGCTGGTGGTTCCTGATGCCGTCAATGTCGGTGCATTGACCGTAAGGTTGCCACCGGAACCGCTCGCGATGCGAAGCGCGCCGGCCGTGATTCGATTAATCTCCGCCTGCGACACGTTAAAGACAGCGCCGCCCCCACCGATATCAACAGAATTGGCGGTTCCGGTCGCCTGCAGGGTCGTCGTGGCCGTGCCGCTATTTACGCTCGCGGTGGGATCGATGACGATATCAGCGCCCGCCAGAGTTATGGCGGCATTGGCAACGGCTGTGCTCACTGGCAAGCCCGCAAGTATGCTCAACGTTCCGGCACTGTCTGCGTTTACATCGGCATTCAGCGTCAGCGCGCCGCCCGCCGTGACATTCCCCGCGATCGTTAAACCGTTATTCGCGCCAATATCGGTAACGCCCGTCGTCGTAGAATTGTTGATGGTCAGCGTGTTCGCGTCGCGAATCGTTACGGCAGCACCGTTAGTAACGGTCAGTGTATTGAAATCATTTGACGTCAGATCAAGTGCGATATTGCCGCCCGCTGACGCAGTAAGCGTCGTGTGCCCTGTGATAGTCGACGCCGATGAATCAGTGATACCTACCGAAGCGCTTGTCAGGTTAAAGGTATTCGCCGTTACGCCAATGATACTGCCTACCGTGCCGATATTGATGGCATTCGTATCGTTATACGTTACCGACAACCCGGCGGCAGAAAACGCGATATTGTTGAAATTGTTATTGTTGTTCAGCGTAATCACACCGGTGGACGTCACGCCAAGATTTCCGCCCGTTATATTATGCCCGTCGGTCACGGCGCCATTTGCGGTCAGGAGCAGCGTGCCCGTACCCAGCGCGCTTGACGTCATGCCGGAAACGTTTCCAAAATTAATTCCATCGGCGTCATAGAATGTAACGCTTTGATTTGTTGTCGTGATAGCGAGATTGTTCACGTCCGTTGACGTATTGGTGATCGTAATCGCGCCCCCGGATGATTGCAGCGCAAGATTGTCCTCGATAATACCGCCCGCGATGCCTGTGATGGTGCTGGCGCTTTGCAGGTGAAGGCTAGTTGAATTTGCCGCGCTGATGTTCGAACTGATGGTAAGCGCACCCGACGCAGCGCCACCGATACGAATAACGCCTGCTGAAATTCTGTCTACTTCGATCTGCGAGACATTGAACTGACCGCCGCCGCCTGTCCCCAGGTCAATGGTACGGTTTCCTGTCGCCTGTACCGCTGTGGTTGCCGTGCCGGTAGCGATCGTGCCGTCCAGAACCAAATCTCCGCCACTGATGGTAACCGCATCGTTGGACGTGGTGATGCTGCGCGATGCGTTTAACGTGAAAACGCCGTTTCCGTCATTATTGCTATCAGCATTGAATGCGGTTGCGCCATTCGTGACCGAATTGCCACTGAGCGTAATCCCGCTGACAGCGTTGGCGGTAAAGGCACCCGATCCGTTGATATTGGTAAACTCAATGGCGTTAGCGTCCGCGATCGTCGTGGCGCCCGCAGAAATCACATCGACCGTGCCGAAATTGTTGGTCGCCATGTCGAGCGTTACCGCGTTCGTTCCGGCCGTGATATTCGTGTGTCCCGTTACAACCAGCGCAGCGCTATCGCCCAGTGTCTGACCCGTGCCGCCGATTATGATGTCGAGCGACCCCGCCGACAGGCCGTTCGCGCCGCCGACATTGGCGATTGTCACACTGTTTGCGTCTGTGTAGCTGACCGCTTGCGCATTCGCGATGATGCCAAGGTTCGTTACGTTGTTGGAGGCATGGGTCAGCACAACGCCGCCCGAAGCAGTTGTAACACCAAGGCTCGTTCCTGTGATGGCTTGCGTCTGGCTGACGGCACCGCCCGTATTCAGTGATATGACGCTGCCATTAAGACCGCTTACTGCGCCCACAGTCCCGATTTCAACGCCGTCGGTATCGACAAAAGTTATATTATTGGCAGCCCCGGCATTGATGGCGATGACATCCGCATCCGTGCCCGCGAAATCCAGCGCGACTGCGCCTGTTGTAGCAATGCCCAGATTGGTGACAATCGTCGCCGCGCTATCCGTGATCGCGCCGCCAGCCTGGAGATTGAATGTATCTGCTGTAATACCCGCAAGATCGAGACCGTTGGTGTCGCGATAGGTCACGGCCTGCCCCGCCGCGGAAATCATCAGGACTGCCGCATTGTTCGTTGCGGTATCAAGTGTTACGGCACCTGTCGTTGTAACATTCAAATTTGTAACGATTGTCGCCAGCGTATCCGTTACGGCGCCATTCGCCGTCAAGGTCAGCGTTCCCGCCGTAATTCCGGCGAGATTGATATCATCTGCATCCGTTATTATTGCGGTTTGGCCAGCGGCGGAAACAAAGAGATTGTCAAAATCGTTTGCGGCTTCGTTAAGGGTAACAGCCCCGCCTGACGTAATATTGAGGTTGGCAATCTGCATCGCGACACTATCGCCAAGCGTCCCGCCGGTCGTAACGTTAAGCGTTCCCGCTGTAATCCCCGCCAGGTTTAAGGCATTCACATCGCGGAACGTGACGATCTGTGACCCGCCCGTTACGTTCAGATTTACAACATCGTTACTCGCGGTATCGAGCGTCGTCGCGCCGCCAGTGTTTATGATGTTCAGATTCGTGCCGATTATCGCCGCGCTGTCCGTCAACGCGCCATTGGCATTCAGATTGATCGTGCCCGCATTGATTCCGACAACGCCATTTACCGAGGCAACGTCGAAACCGGATGCATCATTGAACGTAACTGTCTGCCCCGTCGCACCGATGGCGAGCGTAACGACGTTTGTCGTCGTATCTGTAAAGTTGACCGCACCACCCGCTTGAAGCGCAAGATTGTTTACAACAATCCCCCCTGCGGTTGCCGTAATTGTGCCGCTTGTTTGCAGATGCAGCGTTGTAGCGCCCGGCGTGATATCAGAACTGACCGTAATCGCGCCAGCCCCCACATTTCCGATTTTAAGCGTTGCCGCAGTAATCGCCGCAAGCTCGGCCGCCGTGAAATTCACATCCGCGCCGCCGCCGTTTCCGAGATCGATTGTTCCGCCATCGGAAATCTGAATTGTCGTCGCGGCAGACCCGCTGTTGATCGTGCCGCTGCTGACCAGATCATTAAGCGTCAGGGTTATCGCATTGTTGTTACCATTTAAAACGGCACCGCCATTAATTGTGACATCCCCGGTACCATTGGTATCCAGATCGGAATTCATGGTCACGCCGTTGGCTGTCACGTTTCCGGCTACCGTAATGCCGCTATTGGCATTCACGGTCAAAGCGCCGGACATCGTTGACGCATTAAGCGTCACCGCATTTATATCGTCAATGCGCGTAGCCCCTGCGGAGACAATCGTCACATCGTTAAAGTTATTGGTCACGACGTCGAGCGTGACCGTATTCGCTCCTGCGGTAATCGACGTCGTTCCACTGATAACCGTTGCAAGGCTGTCCGTAATCGCGCCACCGGCCTGAAGCGCGAGACTGCCCGCTGTGATACCTGCCAGGTTGATACCATCGGCATCGCGGAACGTCACGGCTTGGCCAGCGGCAGATATATTGAAATTGTCGACATCGTTGGTCGCAAAATCAAGGATCGTCGAGGCTGATGTGTTGGTAATATTAAGATTGGTAACGATCGTTGCCGCGCTGTCCGTAATGGCGTCGCCGGTGGTAAGATTTAATGTTCCTGCCGTAACCCCTCCGAGATTCACGTCATCCACATCCACGAATGTGACTGTCTGTGTTCCCGCGGATATGATCAGGTTGTTGATATCATTCCCGGCGCTGTTCAGGGTCGTTGCGCCGCCCGTGTTCGTAATATTAAGCGTTGTGCCGGTAATCGTTCCCGTATCGGTAATGACGCCCGTGCCGGTCAGAGTAATCACGCCGCCGACAAGGCCGGTAATATCAAATCCATTCGTATCGACGAATGTAATGGCATTCGACCCGGCATCAATATCAAGGTTCGCAACGTTATTGGCATTGTTCAGCGTAACAGTGCCGCCTGCCGTCACATCCAAAGTCGTGACGATAATATTACCGCTGTCGGTGACTGCGCCCCCTGCTGTCAGCGTAAAGCTATTCGCCGTGACACCGGCAATATCGATAGCATTGGCATCGTTAAAGGTGACGTTTTGACCAGCGGCGGAAGCAGAGAATGTATTGATATTATTGGCAACGTTATCAAGAACGGTTGCGCCGCCCGTATTGGTGACATTCAACGTTCCGGCACTGATCGTTCCCGTATCTGTAAGAAGGCCGTTTGCCGTTATGTTCGCCGTGCCCGCCGTTAATCCGGCAATTGCCAGCGCGTTTGCATCGACATAAGTAACGGCATTTGCGCCGGCGTTGATGATAATATTCGCCGCATTATTGGTTGCGACGTCCATAACAACGGCGCCGCCTGATGTGATATTAAGATCAGTGACGATTGTGGCCAGCGTATCGGCAATGGCGCCACCTGTAGTCAGGTTGAATGTTGCCGCCGTGATACCCGCAAGGTTTAATCCATTTATGTCGTTATAGGTGACGGTTTGCCCTGCCGCGGAGACAAACAGGTTGCCTGCATCATTCGCCGCATCGAGAGTGACTGTCCCGGTCGATGTAACATTAAGATTGGTTGCCGTGGTTGCACCACTATCCGTTACGGGACCGCCCGCAATGATCGTCAGCGTGCCAGCCGATCCGCCAGAAAGATTGATTCCATCAATATCGGTAACGGCGATCGTCTGACCGGCGGCGGATATTGTCAGATTATCGATGTCGTTGGACGCAAAATCAAGCGTGGTTGCACCAGCGGTGTTTGTAACGCTGAGGTTCGTAACCACTGTTGCTGCACTGTCGGTAATGGCGCCGCCCGCCTGAATGTTAAGCGTACCGGCTGTAATGCCGGCCAGATTAATTCCATCGGCATCACGGAATGTAACCGTCTGCGCTCCCGCCGCAACATTCAAATTGTCAACATCGTTCGAAGCAAAATCGAGCGTGGTTGCCCCGGTCGTATTGACAATGTTGAGGTTGGTAATGATAAGCGCCGCGCTGTCCGTGATGGCACCGGAGGCATTCAGATTAAACGTGCCGGCCGTAATACCGGCAAGATCAATTCCATTGGGATCAGTATAATTAACTGTCTGACCGGCGGCAGAGACAGATAAGGTATTGATCACGCTGCCGGCGGAGTCCAGCGTGACCGCACCCGTTGCCGTTATATTTAACGTAGCCGCGTTAATAGACCCGCTGTCGGTGAGTGCGCCGGATGTAATCGTGGCCGTGCTGGCCGTAAGCGCGGCGATATTGAGAGCGTTGGAATCAACATACATAACCGCATTGGCCCCCGCGTTAATATTAAGATTAACGACGTTGTTTCCCGCACTGTTGAACGTTACCGTATTGTTGTTGGTAACGATAAGATCGTTCGCAATAATGTTGCCGCTATCCGTCATCACGCCCGCACCCGTAAGCGTGACAACCGTCCCTGTCAGGCCGGTAACATCGAAGCCATTCGCATCGACGTAAGTAATGGCGTTCGCCCCGGCATTAATGCCCAGGTTAGCAATATTGTTCGTTATTGTATCAAGTGTAACCGCACCCGTTGCTGTTACGACGAGTGTTGTTGCTGAAATCGCATGACTATCAGTCAGGGCGCCGCCTGCGTTTAACGTCAGCGTTGTTGCCGTTGCGCCGATAACACCGTTCACGCTGCCGATATTCATGGCGTTGGTGTCTGTAAACGTCGCCGTACCTGTGGTCGATATCCCCAGATTGGTGACGTTGCTGCTGGCATCGGTGATATTGATCGCACCCCCCGCCTGCAACGCAAGATTGGTCGCAATAATACCGCCCGCCGTCCCGGTAATGGTGCTTCCGGTATGAAGATGGAATGTCGATGCACCCGGGGTGATGTCCGCGCCGATCGTAATGGCGCCGGCCGATGCATTGCCGATTTTCAGGATGCCCGCACTCATCATCGCCAGCTCTGCTGCAGACAGGCTCATTGCACCCGCACCGGCGCCGAGTGCAATCGTTGCGCCGTTTGCTCCGTTAACCTGAATAGTTCCCGCGCCCGCGTTTATACCTGTGCCGCTGAGCTGGATATCCGCAGCATTTAACGTGATGTTGCCGCCGCCTGAAGAAACCGAGCCAGAATTTTGAATAATAGTTCCAGTGGCCGTCAGAACAAGATTAAGCGCCCCCGTGGAGGATATGCTGTTATTCAGGATGATATTATTGTTCGCGATCAGTGTCAGCGTCGCGCTGCCTGTCGGCGTCGCATTCAGCGCATCGGTAAGCGTGATATTCCCTACCTGGCCGCCGGCCATGTCGTTCGTCGTAATAGTAACCGACGTCCCCCCGCTCAGCGCCATATTGATTGTGGCGATATTGACCTGCGCGTCGTCCGTCGATGGCGTATATGTACCGCCGCCCGAAACATTGGCACCCGATCCATTGACCAGATAAACGTTACGCGGATCAAGAAGCCATAGGCCGCCCTCACCATGAACAGAGGACGCATTCACCCGCGCCGTCTCGCGAACCGAAAGCGTTTCCTTTCCGGATGTTTCGACAAGACCGCCATTGCCGCTTTCGCTGCCGCCCGTGGCAAGGATCGTTCCGCCGAAATCAGTATGATCGTCAGCCCAGACAATCGCTTCGCCACCGTTACCGTTCGTGCCGGCGGATACATCAACGATGGTGTCTGCCGCGATTGTCGTTTTCGTCGCGCGCGGCGTCGCTCCCTTGCCTTGATATTCACCGCCTATATGGACGGTGCCGCCGCCCGCATCGCCGGATGCATCGATACGGGCGCCGCTGTCGATGGCGATCTGGTCACCAATGATTTTAACCTTGCCGCCTTTCTGGCCCGCTTCCCTGCCGGAGGCGTTGATGGTGCCGGACATGCGCGTTTTTCCGGCGCCGCCATCGAGGACAATAACCCCGTCCTTCATATGAACGGATTTTGCTTCGATCATGCCGCTCATATTCACAACATCATCGACAAGCGATTTTGCGGTTCGCGCAGATAAGACAACCTGACCGCCGTCAGCCTTGATCGTGCCGCTGTTGGAAACGGATGCGGATAATGGATTGCCTTGCGCGTCGTAAATATCGCCGACTGTTTCCGTTGTAACGGGAAGCGAGATCAGGCCGTCGCCATACAAATCGACGCTGAACGTCTTCGCTCCGGCAAGCTGTACCTTGCCGAGCCTTGCCTGAATGACGCCGGCGTTGCTGACACCCGGCGCGACAAGGGCGACAAGGCCGCCATCGGCAGCGGTAATCGTGCCCTGATTGACGATAGCGGCAGACGGATTGCCTTGTTTATCGAACTGGAAATTTCCATTGATGATTTTTTCATCGTCGATATCGATCGTCGTCGCGATGAGGCTCCCGACATCGACTCGCGACGACGGTCCGAACAACACGCCGTTCGGGTTGATGAGCATTATTTGGCCATTGGCAATCAATGATCCGAAGATATTACTGGGGTCGTCTCCGAGGACACGGTTGACGGCGAGCGACCCTTGTCCGGGTTGAATGAATTGAACCGTTTCGCCATTCGCGATTGAGAAGCCCTGCCAGTTGATGATGGCGGTGTTGCTTCCCTGTGTAATCTGCATATGCGAGGGCGTGACGGAATTTATATCTGCCTGTCCCGACACGACCGTGCCGTCACCCGGCATCGCCTGCACCTGCCCGGTCATCGAAAGAAAAACCAAAGGCACCGTCAGGAGCGACGAGGACATGCTCCAACGCCGCTTCCTGATTTTCCTAATGTTATCCATTCTGGATATGACGCCCATATATAATGACGACCGTTGGTTATAAACGTGGATTTGGAACCGCGAACGGGATCCAGGGGAGACAGAAACTTCGACTTAGGCAGGTGCGCGTACACGGAAGTTGCATACGTGCGTACAAAGACCTGTCAGTATACCGTGTCAAAGGCTCGGCCCACAAGGGTTTCCGGGCGCGGGGGGCGGCAGGCCTGCCGCCAGCCTGTAAAGGATAGCCTGATATCGCGTAAAGATTATGACAACATATGGTGTAAATAGCGGCTTCTCCTCCGGCTGTTTTCCGCACCCCGCAAGGGGGGAAAAGACAGCGATCCTCGCCTTCCTGGCGGGACTCTCATATATGTGTATGAGACGACTCTAGGCTCCATTTCTTAATTTTTTATTAACCAAGAGTTGGGCAGTCCCCGCGTACGACGCAGCCCCCCGACAGCAAAACCCGCCACAAGGGCGGGTTTTGAACTTATGATTAAGTCATTGATTATTCTACAGTTTCTTGCCCATAGCCGGGGACGTTCGCGGGCATGGCTGCCGCCGTTTTGGCTTTATGGATCAGGGTGATGAACTCGGCACGGTATCCATACGGGTCGGGACCCTTATTGGCCTCGGCCTGTTTGAGGATATCGTCATAGGTCAGGCCCCCTGTATAAGCCCCCCCCTTCAGCAGTTGCGCAAACCCCGCCACAGCCTCCGCCCAGTTTGTTTCACGCTCCAACGTGGCATCAATTTTTTTAGGATCGGCCGCGACAGGCCTCGTCAAAAGCCGGCTTTCCATCTCTTTGGGCAGCTTGTAGCGAATCTTGACGAAGGCCAGTTCCCCGTTTTTATCGTCTTGCGTCGCCGCTTTTTCATCCTTCGCCGCCGCATAACGGCTTTCATCGATGGATGGCGCCGCCCCCGCCGGCGTGATTTCATAGATTGCGGTCACTTCCGCCCCCGCGCCGATATCGCCGGCGTCGACTTTATCATTGTTGAAATCTTCGGTTTTAAGCGCCCGCGTTTCATAACCGACCAGTCGATATTCGCTTACCTGCGCCGGATTGAACTCCACTTGAATTTTTACGTCCTTCGCGATCGGGAATAATGTCGCGCCTGCTTCCTGGACCAGAACCTTGCGCGCTTCATTCAGCGTGTCGATATAAGCGGCCACGCCGTTACCGTTCTGCGCCAGTTTCTGCATCAGGACGTCGTTGTAATTTCCCTGACCGAAACCGAGAACGGAAAGAAAGATGCCTTTATCACGTTCGCGCTCGATAAAATCCTGCAGCTCATCCGGACTTGTAATCCCGACATTGAAATCGCCGTCGGTCGCAAGGATCACGCGATTGACCGCCTTCTCGTCGAAGTTCGCCTGCGCCTGTTGATAGGCAAGACGAATTCCTTCACCGCCCGCGGTCGATCCGCCCGCGGACAGATTCTGCAGGGACTGAAGAATTTTTCCCTTCTCCGACACTTCCGTTGGCGGCAACACGACACCCGCCGAACCCGCGTAGGTCACAATGGAAATTTTGTCCGTAGGCTTCAGGGTATCGAGCAGCAGGCTCAGCGATTGCTTAAGCAAGGGCAGCTTTTTCGGTTCATTCATTGAACCCGAGGTATCGAGCAGGAACACGATATTGCTGTCCGGCGCTTCGGATTTTTCAACATCATAACCCTTGATGCCGATGGTCATGAGTTTCTTATTCTTGTTCCATGGCGAATCTTTTACGACAACGCTTGCCTTGAACGGCTCATCCTCTGACGAAGGGCCTGCATAATCGTAATCGAAATAATTGATCATCTCTTCGACACGAACCGAATCTTTCTGCGGCAGAATTCCGTTATCGAGACTCTGGCGCGCGAATGCGTATGACGCCGTGTCCACATCGATCGAAAAGGTGGATACAGGCGTCTGCCTGACCTGAACGATCGCGTTTTCATCGACGCGTTCGAAATTGTCCCGGCCTATCTGCTGCGTCGGCGGCATCATCTTCTCCGGCATATACGCCATCGATTGCATCGCCGCGCCAGCCGGCGCCGCACGGCTGGCCATCGCCATATTTGCAACCGGCGGCGCGGCGGCAACACTGCTCTGAAGCGCATCATCCATCAGGCGGGCATGCTCCGCTTTCTGTGGGACATCCGCGCTCGCGATCTCTTGTTCTTGCGGCGCTTCTTCCACGACGGCCAGCGCCGTTGTTTCAGCGAGCGGGTCGGTCAAGGATACCGGGCCGTGATACATCATGAGCGCGATACATGCCGTGGCCAAACCGCCAAAGATGCCGCCATAGACCATTTTTTTATTTGAGAAATTCATATTGTCCTTCCTTTCAGGGTTGTTCTGAGAGGTCAGACGGGCCCACCATGAAGATCCTTGGGCGATTTTTTTATTTTTTTCAGAAACGGCGGATTTCTGCGCCTCGAACGCTGAAACGGCGAGGTTAAGGGTCTCTTTTTTACGTTCCGCGTCCGGTGCCGGAACCTTCAGACCGTCAAAAAATTCATTCAAATCGTCATCATGTTCCATGACGTTGCTCCTTGTCCTGCATGGCGGCGAGCTTTTTACGGGCCTCATGAACGCGCCACGATATGGTGCTCTCGGCGCAGCCCAGCATGCCTGCCGCTTCCTTGTGGGAAAACCCGTGCCCGAAAACCAGAACGACGGCTTCGCGCTCCGGCGCGGGCAACGCGCCGAGCATCCGTATGCGGTCGTTTGTCTGCGCGGCCGCTTCCGGATTGTCGGGCGCGGCAAGGCGCGCCTCTACATCCTCGATCGCCACGCGGCCCTTGCCGGTATTCGCGCGCGAATCCGTCCAGTCGCGAAAGGTATTGAGCACGATGGAATATATCCATGTGGTGAATTTCGCGTCACCGCGAAAAGCGGAAATATTTTGCGCGATTTTCAGGCTTGCCATCTGGGTGATATCCTCCGCATCCTCGCGGTGGCCGCACAAATGAAACGCCATCCTGAACAAGGCCGGATAATAATGATCAAGCAAGGCGCGGAAAGCCGAAGCGTCCCCCGCCGCAATCCGCCGGATCAGATCCTGTTCATCCTGTGGGTCCATGGCCACCTATCGTTTCATAAGACGGAAGGTGTGGCCAGATCCTTGGCCGGAAAAGTTTAATTATTCTATATAGGGATAAAATTGGCGGAGAGGATGAGAAAAGAACCCAAAATCCCAAAACCGCACAAAATACAGGGTCTTACATCAAGACCATTCGATTTTCTGGCGAAAATGTAACAAAACTCTGTGACAAATGAAAGAAGAAGCTCTGTCTGCTTTCGTATTTTTTCAAAGAGTTAGCGTTCCTTCACAAATTTCGAAAAAGCTTTTCCGGAGACCCCCACCCCGGAAAAACAGCCCCTTCCTTTCCTGCACTATAAGTGCCGAGAGTAATTTTTAAATCTTTATGCTTGTTTTCAAGGTGCAGTGTTCTGCTAGTCTATTTACGACTTGGAGGAATTTAATGAGCAAAGACGAAACAATAAAACAGGAAAAAAATATAAGCTCTGTCGATGGCAAAAAAGTAATAAAGAGAGACTTAAGCGCAATATCTGGGAAAGGAGACGCCCTTAAGACGGCAACCGGAGCTCTGAAAATTGCATTGGATGGGGCAACGCCTTCTTTGTTTGAACAGGTAACCCGTAAGAGTCAGGTGTTATCTGCTGCGGATAAGATGCAACAATTGCTTAAAGATACATCGCACTTATCAGAACTATCTAAGGCGGCGCGAGGAATTATGGATTTTCAGGATAGTATAACGCTGCTTCATATTCTTGGGGAGCTTGCGAAGAACGTCTTTAAACTGTCGGGCCTTTTCCTTATCCAGAAGACGCATGGACGTATCGCCGTTGATTTCCAGCCATAATTCGAGCGTTGTCTTTTTCTTGCCAATCGTCTTTTCCTTATCGCTTTGGCATTCTTCCAGATAACTGGCGTACACCTTGGAAATCGGCGCAGATACACCGTAAGCCACAGGTTGAACGGTCAAAGGTGAAGCAGCGTGAGGCAAGGAAGGAGCAAACCATTCGTCTTCGATGGTTAGATTGCCTTCAAGGTTCAATTTTTTGTGTTGTTGTCTTCCCAGTTCGGCGATGGCGCGTTCTACGCCTTTCTTTAAACTCTGATAGGACAGCGTTCCTTCTTCCGCGTCCAAGGAAAGCTTGCTGACGAGATATTGCGTCACAGCCTCACTATCACCGTCAAAATGGTTATGAAAGCCTAAGCGCATCCCTGTGACTTCCTGCGGGTCATTGGGGTTTTCGTACTTGAAGTTGTCGGGCAGGAGATAATCCAGCCTGTGAGAGTCAAAGATGAGGTCTGTGCCTTTTATGGCTTGTAACCGCTGCTGAACATCCGCCGGGCTGGTAGTGCTTTGTCCCTGCCATGCCAGCACATCCATGTTCATCCGTTTCTTGACACCCTTGGAGAAGCTTTCCACCGTGTCCAGTTGGCAATCGAGCCGCCTAAGGGCTTCCTTGAAATAATTCTGAGCGATCTGCTGGATTTCTTCGGGTGTAAGGCGTGACATCGTTCCAACCGTTTTAAACAGCCATTGTGCGACCTGCAAAAGAGCGAGGCAACGCCTCTTTGACTCACGGGGGCATTTCGTCCGTAAGGAGTAGGTCAGCTCTGTGCGCCTGAAACGGGGCGCGAGTGGTAAGGGGATGGCGATGCGGAAATAATAATGGCCGTTTCGATTCCAAAGGTAGGGGTGGGCACGCACTGTGACATTCCTCTGTGACAAAGTTGAGGAATGGCCAAAATGTAACGCTGTAACCCTTGGAAAATAAGGAATTGGCGGAGAGGATGAGATTCGAACTCACGATAGGGGTTAACCTATACACACTTTCCAGGCGTGCGCCTTCAACCACTCGGCCACCTCTCCGTCCTTAGAAAGAACGCCGGACAATACCGAAAAGGGGTGGGGTTTTCAACCCTTGCCGACGACCCGGTTGAGATCGGCCAGAACCTGCGCCAAAACGCCCAGATCCTCGGGCCGGGACAGGCGGTGATCCCCGGTTTCGATCAAAATAACCTCGGTATCCGGGGCCGTCAGGGCGTCCCTGATCCGCTCGGCTTTCTGCCACGGGACATCGGCGTCCTGCTTGCCCTGGATCAGCCGGACCGGGATGGCCAGATCAACCGCCCGGTCGAGCAGGCAATGCCGCTCCCCGTCCTCCAGAAGCTTCTGCGTGAAAATATAAGGTTCGTCAGAGTAATCGTTCGGTTCTTCAAAATACCCTTTGGCGGCCATCTGGGCGCGGTGGCCGTCGGTCATCTTTTCTTTTACCTCGCGCGTGAAGTCCGGAGCGGCGGCAAGGCCGATCACACCCTTGATTCTCCCGGGACGCGCCAGAGCGCACAAAAGCGAAATCCATCCGCCCATGGACGACCCGGCGAGGATAAGCGGCCCGGACGTCAGCTGGTCGATGACGGCAAGCGCATCATCAAGCCACGCGCCGATAGTGCCGTCCTTGAAGGCCCCGCCCGACTGCCCATGCCCGCCATAATCGAAACGGATATAGGACTGACCGCGCGCGCGGCATTCTTCCTCCAAAAACAACGCCTTGGTTCCTTCCATATCGGACCGGTAACCACCCATGAACACAACGCCCGGCAAAGCGGCGCCCACGCCGTGCGCAGGCGTTTGCACATAAGCAATATCGTAACCATTCGGGCCTTTAAGCATGTTCATGACTGGCGGTTTCCTTGATTTTTTATTCGTTTGGCTGTCCAAGTGTGCTAATCATTGGGCGGTATTGCAAGGATAACCGTGACCGCCATGAACCAAGGTTTAACCCGCCCGCCCGTCATTCTCCAGATCATTCCCGAACTCGGCCCCGGCGGCGCGGAACAAGGATGCATCGATGTCGCCGCTGAAATCGTGCGGTCCGGCTCGAAGGCGATCGTCGTGTCACAGGGCGGATCGCGGCTTCATGAACTGGCCCGCGCGGGCGCCGTGCACATCAACCTGCCCGTCGCCAGCAAAAACCCGCTTATCATGTGGCGCAATATCGGGCGCATCCGTGACATCATCAACAAATACGACGTCGATATCGTTCATGTCCGTTCACGCGCACCCGCATGGTCGGCATGGAAAGCCTGCAAAGGCACCAAGGCGCGTTTCATGACAACCTGTCATGCGCCGTACAATATCAGCGGCGGCCCGAAACGGTTTTATAATTCATCGATCGCCAAGGGGGAGCGCGTAATCGCGATTTCCAATTACGTCGCCGATTATCTTCTTGAGAATTACAAAATAGACCAGCGCGACATCCGCGTCATTCACCGCGGGATTGCGCTGGAACGGTTTCATCCGACCTGCGTTTCTGCCGGGCAATTGATCAAGCTTTCGAAAGAATGGCGCATTCCCGACGGCGCGCCGATCGTCATGATGCCGGGCCGCCTGACGCGATGGAAAGGTCACACGGTTCTGATCGACGCCATGACGCGCCTGGGCCGTGAAGATGTTTTCTGCGTCATGATCGGCGCCGATCAGGGGCGCACGGAATACCGCACCGAACTTGAAAACCTGATCAAGGAAAAAAATCTTGAAGGGCGCGTGCGCATCGTCGATCACTGCAACGACATGCCGTCGGCCTACATGATTTCCACGGTGGTGGTTTCCGCGTCCACGGACCCCGAAGGGTTTGGCCGCGTCCCCGTCGAGGCGCAGGCCATGGGGCGTCCGGTTGTCGCCACCGACCATGGCGGCGCGCGGGAGACCATCATTCGCGGCGAAACCGGCTGGCTGGTACCGCCTGGCGATGCGCCCTCTATGGCCGCGGCGATACGGGAAGCGCTTAATCTTCAACCGCAACAACGCGCCATCCTTGCCACCCGCGCCATGAGCCACGTGGCGCAGAATTTCACACGCGAAAAAATGGTCGATGAGACACTCAACGTTTATGCGGAATTGCTGCAGGAAAAATACACAATGCCGCACCGCAAACCGATTCAGTCGCTGAAGGATGCCGCAGAATAATATTCTTATCATAAAGCTTGGCGCGCTGGGCGATGTGGTTCAGGCGCTGGGACCCATGAAGGCGATTCGCCAGCACCACCCCGATTCCGTTATCACCGTTCTGACCACCAAACCGTATGCAGACCTGATCGAGCAATCGGGATACGCCGATATTGTCTGGACCGACACGCGTCCCAAATGGCACCAGATCAAGGAATGGTTCGCGCTGCAGCGGCAATTGAACGATGGCAATTTCGCCCGTGTTTACGACCTGCAGAATAACGACCGCACCGAACTGTATTTCAAGATTTTTAAAAACCGGCCCGAATGGGTTGGCGTAGCCAAAGGCGCATCGCACCGGAATACGTCACCGGAGCGTACTGCCGGGCAGGCGTTCGACGGGCATGTCCAGACACTCGGGATCGCGAATATTCACGACATCACGATCGACCGCATGGAATGGATAGATTCAAACGTCGCGCGTTTTAACTTACGCCAGCCCTATGCTCTCATCGTGCCGGGATCTTCACCGAAACGCCCTGAAAAACGCTGGCCCGTCGCGCATTATATCGCGCTGTGTCAGGCCCTTTCCGAACGGGGCATCCAGCCCGTATTAATAGGAACGAAGGACGAGCGCGCCGTGATTGAAAAAATTTCCAGCGCGTGCCCGCATGCCGTCGATCTGACCGGGCAAACCGCTTTGTTCGATATCGTCCCGCTTGCCCGCGGGGCGGCAGTATCAGTTGGCAACGACACAGGCCCCATGCACATGATCGCACCGACCGGGTGCCCCACCGTCATTCTTTTTTCGAAATTCAGCAATCCCGTTCGTCATGCACCAAAAGGCGATGCGCTGGTGACATTGCAATCGCCGGACTTGAACGATCTTTCAGTTGAAACTGTCTTGGATAAAATTGGCGCGATAATGCGTTAAACGCTCTGCTCGGCACAGAAAAGTTTTTTCAGGCAATCGAGAACGACTTTTACGTTTTCATTCGCAAGGGAATAATAAATCGTCTGCGCTTCACGGCGCGTTTGCACCAGACCATCCTTACGCAAGCGGGCGAGATGCTGCGAGAGCGCCGACTGACTCAGCCCGACGATCTGTTCCAGCTCCCCCACGCTTTTCTCGCCCTGATTATTAAGAACGGAAAGAATGATCAGGCGGCTCTCATTGGCAACAGCCTTGAGAAGGGCAACGGCCAACGTGGCGCGTTTATCAACACCTGCGATATCCATTTTTTATCCGATAAAAAAACTGTCCCGTACAAGACTTCAGTAACGCCGTAACAAATAGATGCAGACATACTAATATTCAGCGAATCTATACCTGCTGAATTCAAGGGAACTCTTATAAGTCCATAATGCGTCAGAAAAAAACAAAAAAAAACAAAAAACAGCAAGTTTATAGTCTCGCCTCTTATATTAGAGGTTTGATTTCGCTGGAAGACGACGCAACAAACCCTGAATAATTGCATCTGGAAACACCGATACGATCCATGCCATGAACGCTGTCGGAAATGGAAATGCAATGCGGCTTTTATCGCGTGCGATCCCCTTTGCAATAATTTGTGCCGCTTTGTCTGCCGTCATCAAAAACGGCATGGGAAACTGGTTAACCGCTGTCATGCGCGAAACGATAAAGCCCGGACAAACCACATTAATTGCCACGCCCGTCCCATGGAGCGAACCGCGCAACGCTTCACCGTAAAATCGTACCGCGCCCTTCGATGCGCTGTATGCCGGCGCACCGGGCCACCCCCTGTATGCCGCCAGCGAAGATATGATCGCGATCTGTCCTTTTCGACGATCCAGCATGGAGGGCAATACGGGTTCGATGGTATTCAGAACGCCGTTAAGGTTAACATCGAAAATCTTTCGCGCCTGTGCCGTAGGCTCGCAACGCATCGTCCCTTCACCGCTCCCGCCTGTGCCCCCGGAGATACCTGCATTGGCAACGACCAGGTCCAGGGGATGACTTTTATCTGCACCGTTCATCCATAACGCCATGGCGTCTTTATCGGTTACATCCACGACGGCGCTATGCACCGTTGCACCTTTTGCCATGGATGCCGCCGCGACGGATTGCAATCGCGCCTCATCCCGGCCGCTGAGATGCAAAATGATGCCTGGGGCGGCATAATGCAGCGCCAGCGCTTCACCGATGCCGCTCGATGCGCCCGTAATGAGGATGCTTTTAGGATTTTTCATGGGAATGAGAGTAGCAGCCTGTTGCGCCCGTGGCCACAGCCGTTACAATAGGGTCCGTTATGGATACGATTGGTTTGAAGCGTCGCGGTCTTATGTATGTTCTCTCCTCCCCTTCCGGGGCCGGGAAAACAACCATCACACGCGCCCTGTTGAAACGTAACCCCAACATGATCATCTCGATCTCCGCCACGACGCGCCAGCGGCGGGCCGGCGAAGTGCATGGTCAGGATTATTACTTTGTCGACATCCCGACATTCAATCAGATGGCGGACAACGGCGAGATGCTGGAACACGCCAAAGTGTTCGGCAATTATTACGGTACTCCCCGCGCACCTGTTGAGGAAGCATTGTCCAGCGGGCGCGATGTCATCTTCGACATCGACTGGCAAGGCACACAGCAGCTTCGTGAAATGGCGCGCGACGATCTCGTGACCGTCTTCATCCTGCCGCCGTCTTCACGCGAACTGGAACAACGTCTGCGCAACCGGTCCAAAGACACGCTGGAAACCGAAACGCAAATCCGCGAACGCATGAGCAAGGCGTCCGACGAAATGACGCATTATTCCGAATATGATTACGTCCTGATCAACACCGACATTGAACGCACGATCGAAAAAGCGCAGTTAATCCTCGATTCCGAACGGCTGCGCCGCCTGCGCCTGACGGGCCTTTCGGATTTCGTGCGCGGCCTTAAAGACGGCCTTTAAACTGATTTTTTTGCGATAGCGATAAATTGTTCAACGCTTAGGTTTTCTGCGCGCAAGGCCGGGTCAATTCCCAGCGCTTCGATCGCCGGCATATATTCCTTCATCGACCCGCGGATCATTTTGCGCCGCTGCCCGAACGCAGAAGCGGTAACGGCCTCGATCGTTTCAAATGGCGGCGCATCGGGGGGAAGCTGTCTGGGCACGAAATGCACCACGCTCGATGTTACTTTCGGTGGCGGGGTGAATGCCGCCGGCGGAATATCCAGTTGCGCCCTTGTCGTGCACAGCCACTGCGAAAGAATCGAAAGCCGTCCATATTCTTTTGTGTGGGGCGAGGCGGCGATCCGTTGCGCAACCTCTTTTTGAAACATCAGTGTCATCGACCGATAGGCGCCCGGATTCTGGCGAATCTGTTTCAGCCACCCGATCAGAAGCGGGGTTGCTATATTATAAGGGAGATTGGCGACGATCGCGATCGGCTTTCCTTCGGCCAGCGTCATCAGATCGATAGCCAGCGCGTCTTCCTGTAAAATGGTCAGACGACCGTCCGCCGCTTGCCTTAAATCCTGTAACGCCGTGACGGCGCGCGGATCGTATTCGATCGCGGTGAGATGATCCGCGCCTGCGTTTAGAATGCCGCGCGTCAGCCCGCCGGGGCCGGGGCCTATTTCGAACACGGCCGCACCATGTAGATCACCTGCGCCGCGCGCGATTTTCGCCGTCAGATTTAAATCGAGAAGAAAATTCTGCCCCAGCTTTTTTTCTGCGCGCAATTCATGCGCGCGGATAACATCGCGGAGGGGTGGAAGGGAATCGATATCAGACACGGCGCTCAATAAACGCCGCCGATTTCAGGTCGAGCAGGTAACGCTGCTGCGCACGATCGAGACGCTCAAAACCGATCTGGTCGGTTAGCTCCTCGTCCGTGGGAATATTTTCTTCGGAGAAGCTGCGTTTTTTGCGCAACTGAAGAATGTGATACCCGTTGGCGCCGCGCACAGGTTCGCTGATTCCGGTTTCCGGCATAGCTTTTAAAGCGCTGTCGAGTTCATCAGGCAGACGCCCCTCTTGAATCCATCCCAGATCCCCGCCTTTTTCAGATCCTGCGGCGCGCGATACCTGACGCGCGACGGCAGCGAAGGGAGCCTTGCCTGCGCTGATTTCCGTGACGAGCTTTGACGCCAGCTGACGCACATCGCTTTCCTCGGCCTTGTCATCGACAGGAAGATAAATTTCAGAGACGAGAAACTCGGTCTTGCCGATATTCTTACGCATCCGCTCTTTCATGGCCGCGACATCGTTTGCGCTGACCGTCACCTGCGAACGCACAACCTTCTGAACGACTTTGGTCCACGCGAGCTGCGCCTTGATCTGACGGTCCAGCGTGTTGCGGGCAATACCCTGTTGTTGCAAAGCGCTTGTAAATTGCTCAGGCGTCAGTTTGTTGTTGCCGGCGATCGTTGCAAACGCTTTATCTATTTCTTCCTGCGTGACCGTCAGGCTGTTGCGCGCGGCTTCCTGCATTTTGATCTGTTCGTCGACAAGACTGTCGAGAACCTGACCCAGCGCCTTCTGCCGCATTTCCGGCGTATCCGGCAGGCCGGAGGATGCAAGGATAAGACGCAGGCGGTCGCGCACATCGATCTCGGAAATCGCATCCTGATTGACCACGGCGGCGATCGACATCGAATCTTTTTGCGCGTGCGCGGCGGCAGGTGCCATGACGCAAAGCGCCGCCAGAAGAAGGGAGATTTTGTTTCTCATCATTACGTCCTTATACGTCAATTCTGGCCGCTTTATGCTCTTTTTTTGTCGCCGAAGCGCCCGCCCGGCTTATAACAGGCCAGATAAGACGGCAAAATCGTGCCGATCGCGGTTTCATTGACGCCCAGATCGGCCAAAGTGGGGTAATTCCCGGTGACGATATTGTCGGTCTTCAAGGTTTCGACCTGATCGGCCGTCATCGGCGGACGGGGCAGCAACGACATCACCGCCCCTTGTATTTTGGCCACGCCCCACGGCATCGAAACATAGCAGCGTTTGCGGCCGATCTGGGCCGTCACGCGCTCATAGACGTCTTTAAGGGTCAGGATTTCCGGCCCGCCCAGCTCATACACCGTCCCCAGCGGGCTGGCCGCCGAAAGCTCGGGCAGTGTCAGGGCCTGAAGCACCGCATCCGCGACATCGCCGACATATACCGGCTGGAATTTCGTTTTGCCGCCGCCGACCAGCGGAAGCGCCGGAAGGTAAACGGCCAGGCGCGCAAACATCGCGAAAAACTCATCGCCCGGACCGAATACAACGCTCGGGCGCAAAATCGTGGCCGCCGGAAAGCTGGCCAGCACGCCTTCCTCGCCGCGGTATTTGGACTGCGCATATTTGGACGTGCCCTTGTCAACGCCGAGGGCGGATATATGAACGAACCGCTCCACACCTTCAGCCGTGCAGGCGGCAGCAATGCGCGCGGGCAGTTCGGCGTGCAGGACGTTGAATTTTGAGCGGCGCCCCCGTTCGAACAAGATGCCGATGCAATTGACGACCGCGTTGCACCCCGCGACGGCCTGCATCAGGCTGTCATCATCGTCATACTCGCAGGCGACAGGCACGATTTGCCCGACATTCCCGGCCGTTTTAAGAAAGAAAGCGCGCTCCGGCACCCGCGTCGCGACTTTGACGGTGTACCCCGCGCGGGCCAGTTCCTGGACGATCTGCCGTCCGATAAACCCGGTACCGCCGAAAACACACGCTACTTTTCCGCCCAAGGTCATATGCCTTTTTCCTGCCTTAATTGAACACGTTAGAATGTGATTTTTACCCGGTTTTCTGGCACAATGAAACTATGACGATGCCCTTAAGGAAAATTTTCCCAGTTTTGTCCCTGTTTCTGGCCATTGGCCTGATCGCCTGCGGGATTGCGGCGGCGCAGGAGGTCACCACAAGCCAGAGCGGCAGCACGATTCTGGATGAAACCGATGGCTCATGGAAAAACGATGATGGCTCGCCCATCGTGGTGGAGCTGTTTACGGCGACGAATTGCAGCGCCTGCATGCCTGCCGACCGCATTCTCTACGATATCGCCAAGATGAAGAACGTCATCGCGCTGGGCTGTCATATCAATTACTGGGACGAGCATACGCTCGGCGACCCCACCGGCCTGGAAGAATGCACGTACCGTCAATGGGCTTACCGCAGTTCCGGGATGTTCGGCGGCACGAATATCCGCGTTCCGCATTTTATGATCAACGGCCTTTACAGCGTCGACAACGCCAACACCAATCAGTTTTACAACCGCCTGCAGCAGGCCAGAAAATCCTCAAGACACAAACCCGGACTTGTCTACATGGAATGGGTTGATGAAGATACATTGCGGATTCACATGCCCGCCGCGACACGTAAAATAAACAACGACGACTCCTTTAGCGTCTGGCTGATACGCTATCAGGATCAGATGATTCAAAAAGTCGATATGGGGCAGACGGCGGGTCGTGTGCTGCGTTTCACCAACGTGGTGCGCGAAGCGAAACATATCGCAAAATGGCATGGCAAGGTGCGTGTCATCGAAGTCGATGTCGACAAGCCCAAAGACGGCCCTGAACGCGGCGGGTATGCCACGCTCATCCATCTGAACAACGGGTCCGAAGTCGTCGCCGCGGGGAAAGTAGCCGACTACAAGGTAGCCGCCGATGACAAGGCAAAGCCGAAAGTCGAAGCGCCGATTACGGGGCCTCTCTTACAATAAAACTGTCCATTACGCGTTTGTGGCCCGCTTTGTCAAAGCTGATATCCAGCTTCGCGCCTTCGACGGCGATGATCGTGCCATAACCGAATTTATCGTGAAATACCCGCTCGCCGCGCGAAAAACCGGATTCAGATTTTTCAATGCCCGGCGCGGCAGCATTGACTTCACGGGCGCGTACCGTCCGCGCGCCACCGCCGAAACCCGATGAATCCCAATGCTGCGAACGGCCCGGCGCATACAGACCCGAGTCGGTGGTGACATCGACATTCCCCTCAGGCAGCTCGTCCACGAAACGCGACGGGATCGCGTTGATCCAGCTTCCGTACATACGGCGGTTGGCCGCATAGGAAATATACGCCTTCTTACGCGCGCGCGTAATGCCGACATAGGCAAGGCGGCGTTCTTCTTCGAGACCCTTGATGCCGTTTTCATCCATCGTGCGCTGCGACGGGAACAACCCGTCTTCCCAGCCGGGCAGGAATACGACATCGAACTCCAACCCCTTGGCCGCATGCAACGTCATAAGCGTAATATGCTCGCCCTCTGTATTGTCATGGTTTTCAAGGACCAGAGCGACATGTTCAAGAAACTGGGGAAGGCTTTCAAATTCTTCCATCCCCGCCACAAGTTCTTTTAAGTTTTCGATGCGGCCCGGCGCGTCGGGCGATTTGTCGCCCTTCCACATCTGCATATAACCGCTTTCATCGAGAATAAGCCCCGCCAGCTCCGGATGGTTCATGGTGCCGATCAGTGAACGCCAGCGCTCGAAATCATCGATGAGCTTCATCAGGGTGCCTCTTACCTTGGGCTTCAGCTCATCGGTCTGAGTCAGGTCGATAATCGCCTGATAAAAACTGATGCCCTTCGCCCGCGCATGCGTATAGAGCGTCTGAACCGTCGCATCGCCGATGCCGCGCTTGGGCGTATTGATGATGCGCTCCAATGCCAGGTCGTCATGGCTTTGCGCCGTCACACGCAGATAGGCGAGCGCGTCGCGGATCTCCATCCGCTCATAAAATCGCGGGCCGCCGATCACACGGTAAGGCAGCCCCAGCTGAATAAATCTTTCCTCGAATTCACGCATCTGGAAACCGGCGCGCACCAGCACGGCCATGTGATCCAGAGACCATGATTTATGCTGAAGGCTTTCAATCTCTTCGCCGATCCAGCGCGCCTCTGCTTCGCCGTCATACAGGCCGCGCACGGATATTTTTTCGCCATCGCCGATCGTCGTGAAAAGATTTTTTCCAAGGCGCCCGTCATTGTTCCCGATCACGCCGTTGGCCGCGGAAAGAATGTGTCCCGTGCTGCGGTAATTCTCTTCAAGCCGCACGATCTTCGCGCCCGGGAAATCTTTTTCAAAACGCAGGATGTTATCGACCTCCGCGCCGCGCCAACCGTAAATCGACTGATCGTCATCACCGACGCAGCAGATATTGTTCGACCCTTTGGCCAGAAGGCGCAGCCACAGATATTGCGCGACGTTGGTGTCCTGATACTCGTCGACAAGAATATATTTAAACCGCCGATGGTAGTCGGCGAGAATGTCGGCATGCCTCGGATCTTTGAAAATCGTGATGATATGCAGCAGCAGATCGCCGAAATCACACGCGTTGAGCGTCTTCAGGCGATCCTGATATTGCCGGTAGAGCGTGATTATCAGACCGTTCGCCAGCTCTCCGGCTTCGTCCTGTTTTATGTCGCTGGGCGTAAGGCCTTTGTCTTTCCATGATCCGATTCGATCTGCGACGGCCTTCGGCGGCAATTTTTTTGTATCGATATTCGCCGCTTCCATCAGCTGTTTGACCAGGCGGACCTGATCGTCGGCATCAAGAATCGTAAAATTGGAATTAAGCCCGACAAGTTCCGCATGACGGCGCAACATGCGCGCGGCCAGCGCGTGAAACGTCCCCAGCCACCACCCTTCCACCGGCTGCCCGCCCAGTAAGGATGAAACGCGGTTTTTCATTTCAGCCGCAGCGCGGTTCGTAAACGTAACCGCCAACATCTGTGAAGGCCACGCCCGGCCCGATTGCATGATATAGGCAAGACGCGTCGTCAGAACGCGCGTTTTTCCGGTGCCCGCGCCGGCAAGCACGAGAACGGGACCTTCGGTTGCCTCGACAGCTTCACGCTGCGCGGCATTCAACGTCGATAAAAGCGGATTATCGCCGGACGTGGGTAATGGTGCGGACATGGTCTAAGGAATATAGGCCGCCCTTTGGCAGGGCAAGGAAAATCAGGCCACTTTGTCTTTTTTAAGCGCGCGCAGCACGATTTTCAATTCCTCGACATCCGTAAAAAGCGAATCGATTTGATCGGCCAGGTTATCGAGATCTTCGCGCCCAGGAAGACCATAAGCCCGCCCCTCGCCCTTGCATTGCAGAACGCGCGCCGGAATCCCGATGGCCGTGGTGCCGGGCGGCACGTCTTTGATGACAACCGAGTTTGCCCCCACTTTTGCGCCGCGGCCGATAACGATATTCCCAAGAACCTGCGCGCCGGCACCGATCATCGCCCCGTCTTCGATCGTCGGATGCCGTTTTTCATGAGGCGCGCCGCCGACGCCGCCCAGCGTTACATCGTGATACATCATGACGTCGTTACCCACGACAGCCGTCTGGCCGATGACGATGCCGGTCCCGTGATCGATGAAAAGATTTTTTCCGATACGGGCGCCCGGGTGTATCTCAACCCCTGTCAGTATGCGCGCGATATTCGCCGTGATCCGTGCCAGCGCTTTAAATTTCAGCTTCCAAAGCGCATGCGCAAGGCGGTGCCACATCACGGCATGAAAACCGTTATAGGCGAAAAACACCTCGAAAAAGGTCGGGCGCGCCGGGTCACGGGCCTGTATGGCACGAATGAATTCAAACATGGGAGGTTTTATAAGAGAAAAGCCTTGCCGGGGCAAGACAGGCTTAGCCGTGGGCCTTGGTCGTGCCGTGCGGCGTCGGCGCGGAGGCAACCTGATTGCGCCCGTTATGCTTGGCGGTATAGAGCGCGGCATCCGCCCGGCCGATCAGGCTTTCAATCGATTCATTGGCGTAATATTGGGCAACACCGACCGACATCGTAATCTTGCTGAGCTGTTCGCCGGTGGAGCGGTTGACGACGTCCTTGTTCGCCAGCGCCTTGCGCAAGCTGTCGCCGACATACACGCCCGCCTCGATATTCGTATCGGGCAGGATGATCGCGAATTCCTCGCCGCCGTAACGCGCGGCTATATCACGGCCCTTCACCCCGTCGACGAGGGTGCGGGCGACAAGGCGCAGAACCTGATCGCCGACCTGATGACCGAAATTGTCGTTAAAGGATTTGAAGTGGTCGATATCGGCGAGAAGCAGCGTAAACGTTTTGCCATCGCGCATCGTTTCATTCACCAGACGCGCAATCTGTTCGTCGAACGATTTTCGGTTCGCAAGGCCCGTCAGGCCGTCCGTCATTGCCTCGCGGCGCACACGGTCGAGATCTTTTTTAAGTTCGTCCATCGCGCGCGCGGATTTATCGAGCTGTTCTTCAAGCTTGCGATTCTGCTCCATCATCTTCGTCGTGTCGTTGACGACGGATTTCATGATTTTTTGCAGGTCGTCGGATGATTTCGCGCTGGTCAGCTTATTGCTGACGCTTTCAAGCGTGCCGCTGTATTCGCTGGTTGCCGTGCGCACATTGTGCATGAGACCGGATACGTCCTGCAGCGTCGAATGAATTTGATCGCCGGCTTTCTGGAACATTTCCTGATGACGTTTATCGCTGAGGAATTTTTCGTAGAGGCTGCGGCAATCGTCTTCGGAAAGCTTGCCGCCGGGCGCAGATTTGATGCGCTCGGTCATCTCTTTTTTCAGTTCAACATTTACGTTGCTGTAGAAGACGTACCACAGCTCATAGACGTGCGGCGCCGGGGACAGGCCATCCCTGTGCAGACGGTCCATCGCTTCCTTGGCGATCTGGCTGGCGCGTTCTATGTCGTGGTCATACAGCACGGAAAAGAGATCCTTAAAAATCCTGATTAATTAAACAGTTAACCCAGCGGTGAGGAAAGCGAAATGACAGGCTGCCCTTTTACAAAGAATACGCGAAAGGGCTTAAACCCCTGTTAATTGATTATGAAAACCTGAAAATCCCTAGATCCATTTCGTCTGCGGGTCGAATTTCTCATGCGGCGCGTTACGGATAGCCCCCGGCACTTCTTCGAGACTGTTCACCACGGTGAATAATCCCCGGTCCTCGTCGCGCATAAAGCCTATATCGGCGATGTGGGCGATCGCCGCCAGCATTTTGTCCCAATAGCCGTTGATATTCACGACGACCACCGGCTTGTCGTGCAGGCCAAGCTGCTTCCATGTCAGAAGCTCGAAAAACTCATCCAGCGTACCCAGGCCGCCCGCCAGAATAATAAAGGCGTCGGAACGATCGACCATCATTTGCTTGCGGATATGCATGGAATCCACAATATGCAATTCGGTCAGATCGGTATGTTCGATTTCACGCTGCTGGATATGGGCAGGAATAATGCCCACGACTTTAGCGCCCGCGTTCAGCGCGGAATCCGCGACAAGACCCATCAGGCCCACGCGGCCGCCGCCGTAAACAACGCTCCACCCTTCGGCGGAGATTAATTTACCCAGATCGCGCGCCGCATCTTTGTAAACATCGGCCACGCGCGAGGAAGAGCCGCAGTAAACGCACACATATTCTATATTTTTCATCGTTTCAGTCTATATAACTTCTTTATTCGTTGTGAGAACCGGCATGACCCGGTAAAGACGGGCCGGAACGGCCCTAAACCCCAATTATACTCTATGAAAGAACGGGATAACAGCTATAATCTGCACCAACATGAGCGAACACGAAAACACAAAACACCCTTCTCTTCTTGATACGATCCGCGACACGGTTCTGGTGCCGGTGCATCCTGCGGGTATACCCTTTATCGTCGCCGGGCTGGTGATTACGCTGATCCTGTTCCTGCTGGATGACGGCCTGGGGCTGATCGGCATCCTGCTGACGCTGTTCTGCACCTATTTCTTCCGCAACCCCACGCGCGTTACACCGACGCGTCCGGGTCTTGTCGTCTCGCCCGCTGACGGTCTTGTCACCGCGATTGTCAAAAATGTTGCACTGCCCAAGGAAATCGCCGGCGAAGATACCTCCAGCGATTATACGCGCATCAGCATTTTCCTGTCGGTCTTTGATGTGCACGTCAACCGCTCCCCGGTCGAAGGCGTGGTCGTAAAAGATTCATACGTGCCCGGAAAATTCGTCAACGCCGCCCTCGACAAGGCCAGCGAAGACAATGAACGCGCACTGGCAAAATTACGCACGCCCGATGGAAAAATTGTCGGCGTCGTGCAGATCGCCGGTCTGGTCGCCCGCCGCATCATCACAGAGATGAAAGAAGGCACATCGTTTGCCGCCGGCGAACGTTACGGTCTTATCCGGTTCGGCAGCCGTGGTGACGTCTATCTTCCTGCAGGTGTCTATCCGCTCGTATGCATCGGCCAGCGCGCCGTGGGCGGCGAAACCGTCCTTGCCGACCTCAATAGCAGCGAGGCGCAACGTGAGGGGAGAGCGCATTAATGAAGGTCAGCCCGATCAGACGTGATGCCGCTTCCTCCGCCGAAACGACCGCGCATGTCCGCATCACGCGCCTGATCCCCAACCTTCTGACGTTGACCGCACTGGCGGCGGGCCTGACGGCGATACAACTCTCTCTCGATAATTACTGGGATCGCGCCGTGATCGCGATCGTCATCGCCGCGATGCTCGACGCGCTCGATGGCGCCGTCGCACGCCTGCTCAAAGCCACCAGCGAATTCGGCGCGCAACTCGACAGCCTTTCCGACTTCCTCGCCTTCGGTGTCGCGCCCGCCCTTATCCTGCATACATGGGTTCTCGACGACGCGGGAAAAATCGGCTGGATCGCGCTGCTTGTTTTCCCGGCGGCGTCCGCGCTTCGCCTCGCGCGCTTTAACGTGACGCAGGCCGCAAAACCCGCGTCATGGAAAAAAGGATTTTTTTCCGGCGTTCCCGCGCCGGCGGGCGCTGGTCTCGCGCTGATGCCGCTAATCGTCTGGCTGCAATTCCCGGAATTTTTCGATCAGCTCGCCTTCGCCAATCCGCTGGTCGGCCTCTGGCTCATATTCGTCGGCGCCCTGATGGTCAGCCGCATTCCGACATGGTCGACCAAACAGCTCAAGCTGCCCGCCAAGATGGCGATGCCCATGCTCGCCTTTGCGGCGCTTGTCATGGCCGCCCTGATTCAGGCGCCATGGCCGACGCTTACCGTCATGGGCATTTTTTACATGGCGCATATTCCGTTCGCCGTGCGCCATTTCCGCAAGCTGCAAAAACTCAACGAAGATCACGAAGATATAACAGACCTGGCGCTCGGCGCGGATGCGCTCGACACGCTGGCGCAACCCCCGTCAGAGGAAAAATCGGATGCTTGATTCTTACGCGCGGCCCGCCGTCGCACCCTTGATTCAGAAAGGCGCGGACTCGCTCAGCGCATTCGGCCTGAACGCAACCCAGGTCACGATGATCGGCTTCCTGATCGGCATCTGCGGCCTTTTCGCCGTAGGGCTGGGCGCATACCTGTTCGGCCTGCTGCTGCTGCTCGTCAGCCGTTATCTGGACGGCGTCGACGGCATCATTGCCCGCAACACGCAAATTACGGCTTTCGGGCGTTACATGGATCATGGCGCCCGCTGGATTATTTACGCCGGATTTATCCTGTTCTTCTCCATGTCGCTGGGGGAACAGACGGTCGCGTCATCTTTCGTTCTTTTCACGTATGCGGCGATGCTGGCGACAGCGCTTCCCTCCGATGAACGGGCGAAGCCGATCTACGCGCTCAGCGGCTTGTCCGAAGGAACGGAGATGATTTTTTTTATGGCTCTGTGCTGCATCTTCCCGCACGCGTTCGCGGCTATCGCCGTTCTTTTCGGGACGATGTGCGCGGTCACCGTGCTGGGCCGCTTATGGGACGCCGGCAAGCTTCTTCGCTAGATCTATGAATTAGAAAATAGAGCCACCGTTGGGCTGCATGGGCTGCGGCGCAAAGCGATTGAACGCAACCTGCGGCGCAGGATCCGGTTCCGGCGTTCTGAACAGGTTCATGACCTGGCTGATACCTTCGCCGATATCTTTGGACAATTCTTCGCCGATGCGGGCAAGCCCTTCATTGGGCGCGCGCAGATTATGCCCCACGGCGGCCGCGCTTTGCTCAATCGGCATGCCCGGGTTTTGTTTATTGATATCGGCCCAGATGTCGTCGGAACTCAGGACAGGCTGTATTGCAGGACCTTTTGCATCGAACGCCGTTGTCACGCCCGGTTGTGCCGCCTGCCCCCATTGCGCGCGGATATCGACATGCGCCTGATCGGGACCGATCGCCATCGGATTGATGGGAGCGGTGAAACCAATGCGGACATCATCAACCGAGCCAGCGGACATCTATGACACCATGCTTTCTTCGTCGATCGCATCGAAACTGGGGGCTTTCGGTCCGGCCGCGAGCGATACCGTTGGCGCCGCGCTCGGCGAGCGCATCATACCGCCGCCCATGCCCATTGCCGGAGCCTGGAGACGGCGCGCAACAGCCACGCTGTCAAGTGTTGCCTGCGAAGCCAACTTGTGTTCGTTGACGACACGCTGAACCGCTTCGGTGCTGAAAGAATCCGCCGCCTTCATATTCCATGAACTTGTTTTCGCCGATGCGGCGCCACTCATCGATGCGTTGATCTGCCCGAATTTTTCAGAGAGCGTCAGCTTGTTTTCTTCAGGAGTGCCGAAGAGGCTGTCCGTCGCGTATGTTTTCGCCTTGGGCGCATCCGCATGCAGCCCATCGCCTTTTTTTGCAGAATTTTTGATCTTGTCTTCAAACGTATCGATCTTTTTTCCGTTGATCGAAAACTTGCCGGGATCGTTGTCGGTCGCCAGCGCATATAAATCTTTCCCGGCTTTCAAAAGCGGGCTGATCCCCGACGCCTCGAGCGCGAGGTCGGAGTAAAGAGAGAAGTGAGCATTGCCGTCACCGCCCATTTCGCGGCGCGATTCCGCTTCGGCGCCGGCTTCCATGCGGCGGGATTCTTCTTCCATCCCGATCATGCGCTGCTGATGAAGGGTGATTTGCGATTCTTCGATACGGGACGTGTGTTCAATGGCTTTGGCGCGATACTCAAGATCATTGAGCATGCCGGTCGACATATCCTCGTTTGCCATGGGGACGTAAGCCACGATTTAAACCCTTTATTCCCTTCACTCTCACAATAAGGGGATTCCCATAAGAAACCCTTAATTAAGGATACCGGAATTCAGGCCCGTAAAACAAATTTGAAGCGCTATAGCCCGCCAAGGCGGCGGTAGGACAGGGCTTCGGCGACATGCTGGACCGACAGGCGCTCGGGCCCGCCCGCCAGATCGGCAATCGTCCGGGCGACGCGCAGCACCCGGTGATACCCGCGCGCGGACAGCTTCATAGTGGCAGCCGCTTGATTTAAAAGCGTTTTTGCTGCCTCTTCCGGCACCGCGACCTGTTCGAGAATCTCGGGCGGCGCTTCGGCATTGGTCAGGATTGCGACCGGAAGACCCATCGCGCCATACCGGGCGGCCTGAATGTCCCGCGCCGCCTTTACGCGCAGGGCGACAAGGGCTGACGGCTCCCCCGGGGGGCCGTCCAGATCGGCAATCTGCACCGCCGGCACCTCCACCTGTATATCCATGCGGTCCAGCAGCGGGCCGGAAATTTTCGTCTGGTAATCGGTGCCACACCTTGGTGCCTTGGTGCACTCCCGCCCGCTATCGCCGAGATAGCCGCAGCGGCACGGGTTCATCGCCGCCACCAGTTGAAAGCGCGCCGGGTACGTGACGTGATGGTTGGCGCGCGCGACAAGCGCGCTGCCGGTTTCAATCGGTTGCCGCAACGACTCCAGCGTGCCGCGCGCAAATTCGGGCAGTTCATCAAGGAAAAGAACGCCGCGATGCGCGAGCGATATCTCCCCCGGCCTGACGCGGGCGCCGCCGCCGATCAAGGCGGGCAGTGACGCCGAATGGTGCGGATCGCGATACGGCCTCGTTTTTAAAAGGCCGCCATCGGGCAGCGTCCCGGCCAACGAATGGATCATCGACACTTCAAGCGCTTCACGCGGTGACAAAGGCGGTAAAATCCCGGGCAGGCAGGATGCCATCATTGACTTGCCGGAACCCGGCGGGCCCATCATCAGCATGTTATGCCCGCCCGCCGCCGTGACCTCCAACGCGCGTTTCGCGCTTTCCTGCCCCTTGATGCGGGAGAGATCGGGGACAATAACGGCCCCGCCTTCGCCGATCTGTGGCGACGGCCGGGCGATGACCTGCGTTCCTTTCATATGATTGATAAGCTGCAAAAGATTTGAGGGCGCGACGATATCGATCTCACCTGCCCACGCCGCCTCCCCGCCGCACGCCGACGGGCAGATCAGCGCGTTGTCATTGGCCCCTGCATGAATAGCCGCGGACAGCACGCCCGCAACCGGGCGGATGGCGGCATCCAGTGAAAGCTCGCCCAGCACCACATAATTCTCCAGCTCATCTTTCGGCAGAACCCCCATCGCGGCGAGAAGCCCGAGCGCGATCGGCAGATCGTAATGGCTACCCTCTTTGAGAACGTCGGCAGGGGCGAGATTGACGGTCAATCTTTTAGGCGGCAGCGAAAGCCCCAGCGCATGTAACGCCGCGCGAACGCGCTCCTTGCTTTCGGCGACTGTTTTATCGGGGAGGCCGACAATCGTAAAAGCGGGCAGGCCGGACGAGATCTGCACCTGCACGTCAACGCGCTGCACATCCACGCCTTCAAAAGCTATCGTACTGACCCGCGCAACCATACCCCTGTATGACACAACCATGGGTAATTGTGAAGGGGCCCGTCACGTTAAGACTCCGTTCATTTTCCCTTAAACCTATTTTCACCATGGCGGGGGTATAACGGGAGAGGATTTCACGAAACCCGTGAGGGAAATCATCATGGCTTTATTGAACGAACAGCAGCTTGCGCTTTTGCATACTTATCTGATGGTGCCGATCGCCGTCGGTGACTATCTTTATAACAACACGAAGGTCAGCGATGACGGTCAGTATGCGCTCCACGAAGCGCTGAGCGAGATCGACCCCGATTCCGCGCTGCTTGCCATTGCGATTTCCGCCAAGCATATTGCGCTGCGCTATGTGAACCATATCCCGGTGGCCGCGGCCCTCAGCCTTGAATCGAGCAAGATCATCGACGATTACGGCCCCGACTGGCTGGCCAATTACCGTGGCGCGCCGCTCGACGAAGATTCTATCCGTGAAAGCCTTTCTCACGTCCCCGAAGATCTGGAATCGATTGCCGACCTTCTGGATGCCGTCCGGCTGGCCGTGGGCGATACCGAGGACCCGAGCATTATTCTGTGCGACATTCTGGCCATACAGGCCCGCGCGCACATGGAAATCGCCGACTACATCCTGACCGAGCTGGACCGCGACGACGGCGAGAGTTTTGCCGTGGCCGACTATGCCGGCGCCTCCGTGCCGTCCGGGGACAACATTATTTTATTCCCCATCCATCTGCGTCATTAACCACGAAATTACTGGCCTTGAACCATCTTTTTTGTTACGCGTAATCCATGCGTAGCGATGTACCACTTATTGGCGTAGACAGCGTTGATCCGTCGATACTGCCCGATCTGATCGGGGTCTTTCGCGCCGCGCAAAAAGAAGGCCCGCTCTCCTACACCCGTCAGGCCTATTTCAACAGCTGGATACTGACCGGCATCTTTCACAACAACGATTCGAATACACAGCTGACGCTGCGCAAGCGTCCGTCCATTACGCAAATCGCGTACAACATCATGCAATATGCGATCGATCCCGATTATATGGGCGATATCGACACGATGGATATCCGGACGCTACGGACATTGACCGATCGGCAGGCGAATCTGATCGGCTTTTTTCACCGCAGGCTCCAGGGGGCGGAGATCGATATCAATCCGCTTACCCTGTCGCTCGCGCACGCCGGAAAACGTTTCAACGAATATGTTGCCGATGAACGTGAGCGCTTCATCGCGCACAAACAGGCGGACAAAGATAAAAAACCGACCGCTGCCAATTTCATGTTCGTGAAAGATCCGTTCGTACCGGCGCATTTCGCCACGCATATGATGTATATACTGGGCCTGCGCCTGAATTTGCGCGATGCCGACCGCGAGCGCCGCCTGTCATCCGTTTTCGCCAGCTATGTGCAGCAATATGATCGCAGCCTGCCCTATGAAATGCCCGCCCACCGCGTAAACGATGCGGCGACACATCACGCCATTGATATATTGCGCGCCATCAACCTGCGCCTTGAAGGGATGCTGCGCGCCGCCAGCGGACGCCGCGTGCTGAGCGAAGGGACGGTATGCGAACGCCGCCTTGTCGAGGAACTCTTTATGTATACGAAGCCTTTCCGTGAACCGCAGCCGGAAAGCGCGCCTGCGGTCCGGCGCGAAAATATCGTGCTGTTCAGCGACCTGCAAAAACAGCGCGCGGACAGGAACGCGCTGAAACCGCATTAACGATCTTCCTTTATGCCGCCTTGGCCAGCATCGGGCCGAGCTTTTTCCCGCCCAGCAAATGAACATGGAAATGCGGCACTTCCTGCCCGCCATGAAGGCCCGTATTGGCAATGGTGCGGAAACCTTCCGAAGGCAGGCCCAGATCGTCGGCCACTTTCGATACCGCGC
Organism: uncultured Pseudobdellovibrionaceae bacterium; assembly: GCA_964409255.1. GTDB lineage: Bacteria > Pseudomonadota > Alphaproteobacteria > Micavibrionales > Micavibrionaceae > CAYPCP01. Next base: position 7,074 of record CAYPCP010000003.1, on the reverse strand, counting down.
GGAAAAACCCGGCAATTTCCTCGGCAGGGGCCTTGGCTCCGAAATCGGCGATCGACACATAGCGCCCCTTCGGAATGATTAACACATGGACGGGCGCCGCCGGGGCGATATCGTGAAACGCGAGGGCATATTCATCTTCGTAAACTTTTTTGCACGGGATGTCCCCGCGCAGGATTTTGGCAAAGATATTATTGTCGTCATAGGCCATGGCTTGCTCCTCTTTTCTTTACAAATCCGCCCTCCATCTATACACAAAATAATATGATTATCTATCCCGCTATTGATCTCAAAGACGGCAAGTGCGTGCGCCTTTACAAGGGCGACATGGACCAGGCCACGATTTACAACGAAGACCCCGGCGCGCAGGCGTCCGCATGGGCGCGCGCAGGCTTTGCATGGCTTCACGTCGTCGACTTGAACGGCGCGATCGAAGGCAAACCCGTCAACAACGACGCGGTGCGCACCATTCTGGAATCCACCGATCTGCCGGTGCAGCTCGGCGGCGGCATTCGCTCCCTAAAACAAATCGAGCACTGGATCGAATCCGGCATCTCCCGCGTCATCCTCGGCACCGCCGCTGTGAAAAATCCCGACCTCGTGCATCAGGCCTGCGATCATTTCCCCGGACAGATCGCCTTGTCCATCGATGCGAAGGGCCTGTATGTCGCGACCGAAGGCTGGGTTGAAAGCTCGGGCCTGTCCGCCATCAACCTTGTTCAGGAATTCGCCGATCTCGACCTTGCGGCGATCGTTTATACCGACATCGACCGTGACGGCACCGGCGAAGGCCTCAACATGGCGAACACGATCAAGCTTGCGCAATCGACGCGCACGCCGATCATCGCATCGGGCGGGGTCGGCTCCCTCGACGATATTCGCGCCGTGAAGCATGCCGTCAACCAAGGCGTCAGCGGGGTAATCGTCGGCAAGGCGCTTTATGATGGCCGCGTAAACGCCGAAGAAGCGCTTCGGATTGCCGCATAATGCTTAAAACGCGCATCATTCCCTGCCTTGATGTCAATAATGGCCGCGTCGTGAAAGGGGTGAATTTCCTCGACCTTATCGACGCCGGCGATCCGGTGGAACAGGCCAAGATTTATAACGACCAGGGCGCCGACGAACTCACCTTTCTTGACATCACCGCCACGGTCGACGCGCGCGATACGATCCTTGATGTCGTGCGCCGCACGGCGGATGCCGTATTCATGCCGCTCACGGTCGGCGGCGGTGTGCGCACGCTCGATGATATTCGCCGCCTTCTCGATGCCGGCGCGGATAAAATTTCGATCAATTCCGCCGCTGTGAAAAACCCCGAATTCGTGAAAGAAGCCGCCTTGAAATGCGGCAGCCAGTGCATCGTCGTCGCCATCGATGCGAAATCCGTTGGCGACGGGAAATGGAACATTTTCACCCATGGCGGCCGCAACGACACCGGCATTGACGCCGTTGAATGGGCGACGCGCATGGCCGACTACGGCGCCGGTGAATTGCTGCTTACCTCCATGGATCGCGACGGCACCCAATCCGGTTTCGATATCGCATTGACCCGCACCATCGCGGATTCGGTTTCGGTGCCTGTCATCGCCTCCGGCGGGGTGGGCACGCTGCAGCATCTTGTCGACGGCATCAAGGACGGTCACGCCAGCGCCGTCCTGGCGGCGTCCATATTCCATTTCGGCACGCACACGATCGCCGAAGCCAAACAATATATGAAGGATGCCGGCATTCCGGTACGTGGGAAATAATGTCAGACGATACGATTGGGAAACTTTACCAGACGCTTCTCGACCGCAAGGGCGCGAACCCGGATGATTCATACGTCGCTTCGCTGTATCACAAAGGAACGGCAAAAATCGCGCAGAAGGTTGGCGAGGAAGCGGTCGAAACCTGTATCGAAGCGTTGCAGGGCGACACCGAAAAACTCAAAGAAGAATCCGCTGATCTTCTTTTCCATCTTATGGTTCTATGGGCGGATCAGGGCATTACCCCCGACGACGTTCTCGCCGTACTGGAAAAGCGCACCGGCACATCCGGTCATGCCGAAAAAGCAGCACGCGGGAAATAACCCTTATTCAAAAAATTTTGGATTAATGACTTTATAATAGTGACGCGAGGCGATCGTTTCACCGTGCGCGCGCACGGAATAAGGATGCGTCCCGAACTGAGAATAACCAAGGCTCTCATACAGCGTGATGGCGCGATCCATCGTTTCCCGGACATCGAGATTGATCACCGCATAGTTTTTTTCGCGGCATGTTTCTTCGACGCTCTCCAAAATCTTTTGCGCCAGACCGTGCCCGCGCGCCCACGGCGCGATGAAATTGGTGGTCAGCGTAACGATATGTCCCTGCGCTTCGTTGTTGGACGGCGGCAGGACAACCTGCGTCGTGCCGCAGATAACACCATCAAGACGCGCCACGAACAGCCACCGCGTCGGCGCGGCGATAACGCCCTGCCAGTAACGCTCCAAAGAATCGCGCGCCGGAAGATCGACCCAGCCGAAACCGCCGCCGTCTTCGATCGCGGCGTCGGTCGCATCGCACAGATCGTTGAGATCGGCGGACGACAACGCTTCGGTCACGAATTCGACCGAGATGTCCGCCTGCTTTTTGCTGTGCGCTGAATCGCTCATGAATTTCTCCTGTACCTAGGGTTTCCAGTGCATAAAGCCGCTGATCAGGGCAAGGCCTGCTTCCTGGCTTTTTTCCGGATGGAATTGCGTACCTATAATATTGTCGCGCCCAATAATGGCATTAACAGGGCCGCCATAATCGCTTGCCGCTAAAATCATGTCCGCATTCTTCGATTCGACCATAAAAGAATGAACAAAGTAAAAATGCGGACCATTCGAATCGGAATATTCCGTGATGCTGCGCAGCACGGGATGATTTTTTCCTGACGCGGTGCAGCGCACATTGTTCCAGCCCATGTGCGGAATTTTTAAATCCGGATCGGACGGTGTCATTTTCACGACATCGCCGGAAATCCATCCCAGCCCTTCATGCACCCCGAATTCAAGGCCGCGCGAGGCCAGAAGCTGCATACCCACACATATCCCAAAAAAGGGGCGGCCTTTCTCGATCACGCTTTCGTTCAAAGCCTCAACCATGCCCGAAACAGCTTTAAGACCGCGGATGCAATCGCCGAAGGCCCCTTGCCCGGGCAAAACAATCCGGTCGGCCGCCGCGACATCGCTGGCCTTATCCGTCACGATCACACGGGCATTCACATTTTCATGTGCGATCACATATTCGAAGGATTTGGCCGCGGAACGCAGGTTTCCCGACCCGTAATCGATGATGGCGACTGTCTGTGTCATAAGGCTTTACGTACCCGTTCTCTCTATGCTTTATCTAGCGTATTGAAGAAGGAATTCCTAGGCATGAAAATAGGTTTTTACCGCTGGTCGGAGACCGACGATACCACCAAGGCGCGTATTTTTCGCCGCTCAGCCGCCGAGATCGACGGCGTGATGGAAAAAGTCCGCCCTATTATCGCGGACGTAAAGGCGCGCGGGGACGCGGCGCTCATCGACTACGCAAAAAAATTCGACAAGGCGGATTTGCCCGGCCTGATGGTCAGCGCGGAAGAGTTCGCCGAGGCCGAGCGCACGATCGACCCCGCACTGAAACGCGCCATCGACCGCTGCATCGGCAACGTAAAAAAATTCCATGAAGAACAAATGAAGCGCGTCGAGCGCGAATGGATGGTGGAGGTCGAACCCGGCGTATTCGCCGGTGAAAAGGTAACGCCCATAACGTCCGTCGGCCTGTATGTTCCCGGCGGAAAGAACCAGTACCCTTCCGCCGTTTACATGCTTGCCGTTCCCGCTGTCATCGCAGGCGTCAGCCGCATTGCGATGGTCACCCCGCCGCGCCCGGACGGGTCCGTCGGCAACGCGCTTTTATACGCGGCGCAGGTTTCAGGGGTCACGCATGTTTACAAAGCCGGGGGCGCGCAGGCGATTGCCGCGCTCGCTTACGGTACCGAAACGGTGCCGGCGGTAAAAAAAGTTCTCGGCCCCGGGTCGCCGTGGGTGGCGGCAGCGAAACAGGCTCTCGGCGATATCATCGACCCGGGCATGCCTGCGGGCCCCTCGGAATCGATCATATTGTGCGACGGCAGCGCCGATCCGCATAACACCATTCTCGATATATTGAACGAAGCCGAACACGGCCCCGATTCCGCCGCCCTTCTCGTCACGCATGACGAGCCATTGGCGATATATGTGCGCGACAATCTTCCTGCGGCGATTAACGCCCTGCCGGAACCGCAGCGCGGCTGGCTGGTGACGAACATGGAAAATTACAGCGGCGTCATTTTGACGGACAGCCTTCAGGACTCCATCGATTTCTGCAACGATTACGCCACGGAACATTTGCTGGTGAAGGTCGACAATGAAGAGGCGGTTTTGCCCAGGCTGATGAATGCCGGTGAAATCCTTATCGGCGAAAGCACGCCTTCGTCATTGGGAAATTTCGGGATCGGCGTGAACCATGTTCTGCCCACCAACGGCAAGGCGCATTCCTATTCCTGCACATCGGTGTGGGATTTCCTCAAGCGCACCTCCCTCGCCCGCGTCACGCCGGCAGGATTGAACGCGCTCAAGGACGACGTCGTCGCCATCGCCGATTACGAAGGCTTTCCCGCACACGGCAACGCACTGCGCGCGCGCAATCTGAAGAACCGCTGACAGGTAAAATTAAAGCGCGCCCTTCGTGCTCGGCAACTGGCCTTGCGCGCGCGGATCGATTTCCGTTGCCATGCGCAAGGCGCGCGCCAGCCCCTTGAAGATGCTTTCGATGCGGTGATGATTATTTTCAGCGTAGAGATTTTCACAATGCAGCGTCATGCCCGCGGCCTGCGCCAGCGCATTGAAAAATTCGAAAAACAATTCCGTTTCCATCTGCTCGCCAAGGCGGTCGATCGTGAATTTCACATTCCAGATAAGATATGGGCGGTTGGATAAATCAAGCGCAACGCGGGACAGCGCTTCATCCATCGGGATATATGCGTGGCCGTAGCGGCGAATGCCCGCCTTGTCCCCCAGCGCATCCTTGATCGCGAGGCCCAGGGTAATGCCGGTGTCCTCGACCGTGTGATGGGAATCGATTTCCAGGTCGCCTTTGGCGGTAATGGCAAGGTCGAACAGGCCATGCTTGGCCAGTTGCTCCAGCATATGGTCAAAAAACGCGATTCCCGTGGAAATCTGCGACTTTCCGGTCCCGTCAAGGTTCAGCTCAACGCTGATTTTCGTCTCTTTGGTTTCGCGGTTCTGCTGGCTGATTCTCATAGTTTTCATAATAACCTTTGCATTTTTTGCAGGACAGGTATAAAAGGGAAGGTAACAAAAAAACAATAATAACTTATTGAGGGTCAGTAAATATCATGAATCGCCGTTTCTTTGTGACGGGCGGTACTGCGTTGGCAGCAACAACCGCCGTTATGGGTTTAGCTGGTATCTTCCGCAGCGCCGAGAATTCCCCGGCTGCCGCCGATACATTTTCCACGAACAAAGCCACAGCTTCACCGCCGAAGCAAGCCTGCATCCTGTCGATCGAACCCAATTACAACGTCGAAGAATTAATCGCCGGCGTTCGCCGCGCGCTCGACAATATCCTTGTCGACAACACGCACATGGATTTCACCGGATACGTGGAGAAAATCGAAGAGAGCTATATAAAACTCTTTGGTGAAAACAGCGTGGAGCTGGCTGACGAATTCGGCCATGCCCTCGACTTCCTTGAATACGAAGAAAGCAAATATTCGAACAACCGCGATGCGCTGCAGCTTTATCCCAATGACGGCACGCTATCGTTGAAAAACTTTACGCTCGAACAGCAGAAATTCATCTGCGACGCGACGACCAGCTTTGGCAGCCTTATCATCGGCACTTTTCCGACACTGGCCGCTCATCGCGGCCTGACAGGCGCCGTGGAAAAAGCCATGGAACAGATCGGCATATTCTCTCAGGCGCTCGAACAGAATATCGGCGCAAGCTGCGGCGCCCCGTCGTATCAGGATAAGAAAAAGCCCGCCGCCCCGGTCAATATCGTTCAGGCGATCCGTTACGCGTAAAAACGATCATGCCGGAGGGACGACGCTGCGCGTCATGCGCGCCTGTTGTCCTTCGCGGCAAAGATCGTAAATCTCGTCGGCTTCGGCAAGCCCGGTGCCGAGCATGCCTTCGACATTCCACGTCATGGCGGTGGCGACGAACAATCCCGCCAGCGTGACGAATTTTCCGGCATGATAGAGTTTTTCGGGACGGCTCAAGGGGCTGTGCTGCCCGAATGCGGCGATGAAATTATGCCCCTGCTCCAGCCCGTCCTGAATGACCTGCGGCATGAAATGAACGGCAATGGCGAAATGCTGCACGAGATCCGGCAGCGGCGTCAGATCCATTTTTATTCTCCCTGTTATTCGTCATAGTCTTCTTTTTTCTTGCTTTAAGACTACCCGAAACAGGGAGAATTTTCAATCGGAACGGCGCGTGCGCATCAGGGAAACGATAACCCCGGCGGCAAGAACGCTGATCGTGATCCCCAATGAAATCGACGGGTCGAGCTTGCCGAAGAAATGGTTATAGAACACCTTGGCACCAATGAAGATCAGGACGATCGACAGCGAGTATTTAAGATACTCGAAACGGTGCAGCAGGCTTTCCATGGCGAAGAACATCGCGCGCAGGCCCAGGATCGCGCAGATATTCGCCGTGAACACGACATACATATCCGTGGTGATGGCCAGCGCCGCCGGAACGGAATCGAACGCGAACAGGACGTCGGTCAGCTCGATGGTGCATAGCGCGAGAAAAAGAGGCGTGGCGTGCAGAACCGGATTGGTCGTGCCCGGCAAAGCCTTCTTCATAAAGAAGTGGTTGCCGTGGACCCTGTCCGACACGCGCATGTGTTTCGCCAGAAACTTAACGTATGGCTTCTGCGTATAGTCTTCCTTTTCTTCGGTGTTGATGAACATCATCTTGAAGCCGGTATAGATCAGGATCGCGGCAAAAATGAACAGGACCCAGCCATACGATTCAACCAGCGCGGCGCCCGTGCCGATCATGATACC
>CAYPCP010000002.1:35408-49815 GCA_964409255.1 uncultured Pseudobdellovibrionaceae bacterium | reverse complement strand
CTGGAGTGCGTCTTCAGTTTCGGCATTTCTATCTCCTTGATAACAAAGGGTTATGCAGCCCAGGCATGCCGTTATGTCTCGCCTGACTGCAACAGATGCCGGGTTATAGCGGGTTTAGGCCCCGGAAATCAAGCGTATTTCTCAAGGAATTGACCAATATGGAAAAAGATCATTTTCCGGTGCCGCGGGTCGGTCAGGCCCTCCGCCCCGTCCTGATAGGACGTAATGTCCAGCCGCCGGGCGGACAGCCGGTCTTTGAGAAGGTCGGTATGCTCCGGCAGGACGGTTTTATCCTGCGCCCCGTACTGGATCAAAACGGGAATCCGCAGATCGTCGAACGCGGGTTCACCCATACCGGCAATCTCGGCTTTGAGTTTTTCAGGAAGCAGTGTCCCTGCCGGACCGCCCGCGTATAATTTGAGATCCGTCACCGGCCAGAACAGCATGAGCATCCGTATCATCGGCGAAGCCGAATGAAGACAGATATGCGCGCCGAGCCCTTCACCGATCAGGATAACGCTTTCGAACGCCTGATGTTCCGCCCATGTAAGGACGAGGTTGAGATCGTGCTGCGCGCTTTCAATCGTGAAATCGTCCTTTTTCCCCTCGCTGTGGCCGCAGCCGCGAAAATCAAAGCGAAGGGTATGAAGCCCGTATTGATTGAACAGGGCTTCGAAATCACCGAACAGATTATCGTGCGCGTCGCGATGGCCGGGAAAGCCATGCACCATCAACACGAGCGTCTGCGCGCCGGCGTAGCGCGTCAGCACGCCGGGCATGCTGTAATGGCCGGAAAGATAGGCTTTGCCGCCATCCGCGGCGATTTCGATTTTCTTTCCGCTCATTCGCCCGGACGGTCCATGCGCGCCAGCGGCGTCGCATATTTGTTTTCAAGATCCCACGGGAAATGAATCCACGTATCCTGCGACACTTCCATCACGAACGTATCGACGGTCGGCAACCCTTGCGGTTTGGCATAGATGCATCCGTAATGCGCCTTGGGCAGCATTTCGCGCGCGATCTTATAAGTGTTGCCCGTATCGACCAGATCGTCGATCACCAGCCAGCCATGCCCGCCATCCTCCGCGAACGTCGCCTTTTTAAGAATGTTGGTGGTTTTGGACTGGTCTTTGATGTCATAGCTGGAAATGCACAGCGTATCGATGAGCAGGATTTCAAGTTCCCGCGCCATGATGCAGGCAGGGACGAGGCCGCCGCGCGTGACGCCGATGACGCCTTTCCATTTTCCGCCTTCCAGCGGCCCCTTGCCCAGAAGACGCCACGCAAGGGCGCGGGCATTGCGGTGAAGCTCTTCCCACGAAACGGGGAAATCCTTGGTGTAGTTGCTGGCTAATGGCATCGTCAGAACTCTTTTTGGGGGTTTCAGTGTACGGACTTCCAGATTATCCTAAACCCATTGTTTGAAAAGAGGTTTAACGCCATGACCTTGCCCGCCACCCCCGATCAGCCCGACGAAAACGGCATCCTGTTCGCCTACGCCCTGCATGGCAATGGCACGGGGCGCCGTCTGGATACGGCGGACGCGGGCGCGATGATGGCGCGCGACGCCAAAGGACTGTCGGTTAAGAATGAAGATCTTATCTGGGTGCATATGGATGCGCGGCATCCCGGCGCGCGCGCCTGGCTGGAACAGACGATCGGCCATTTCGATCCCTTTATCATCAATGCGCTGCTGGCCGAAGAAACGCGCCCGCGCGTGGTTGAATTCGACGACGGCATTCAGCTGATCCTGCGCGGCGTCAACCTCAACCCGGGTTCCGATCCCGAAGACATGGTCTCGCTGCGCGTCTGGGTGGACGGTTATCGTGTGATTACAATGCGCCGCCGCCGTCTGATCTCCATCGACGATGTGCGTCAGCAGGTGGAAACCGGCAACGGCCCGCGCGAAGCGGGAGATTTCCTTTCCATGCTCTGTTTCGCCATGCTGGAGCGGATGGAGAAGGTCATCATCGAACTGGATGACGAAACCGACGCTCTCGAAGAATCCCTGGTTGAAAAAGCCGAGCGTCGCCTGCGCAACCGCGTGATCGATGTGCGGATGAAAGCGCTTTCTTTACGCCGTTATATCGCGCCACAGCGCGATGTCCTGATGCATCTTCGTGCCAGCAACAAGAAATGGATCAGCGCGCGCGACAAACGCCACATGCAGGAAAGTATCGACCGCCTGACGCGCTATGTCGAGGAACTGGACGCGATCCGCGAGCGCTCGCAAATTCTCAAAGATGAACTGACCTATGACACATCAGAGCGTTTGAACCGCAATACGTTTTTACTCTCGATCGTTGCAGCAATTTTTCTGCCGCTCACTTTTATCACGGGATTGCTGGGTATGAATGTCGAGGGTATCCCCCATGCGCAAAATCCGGATGCGTTCGTCATTATCTGCGGCCTGTCCGTGATCATCGCATTGGCCCAGATTGTCATCTTTAAGGTGATGAAGTGGTTTTAGATCGGCTGCGCGTCTGATTGCAGCATCAGGCAGCCATCGACCGCCCACGCGCCATCGGTATTTTTCACCAGCTTGTAAAAGCCGGTCGATGCGGAGCCGTCGGTGTTGAGGAATTCGATTTTCTGCAGGATCTTGCCGTTATATTCCCGGCGGTCCATGAATGAATACGATACGTGATCGGGCAGGGCGCTGCAGGCGCTGCGCATCATCGTGAAGAACCCTTTGGCATTGCCGTATTTGATACGGGCATTTTCAGATGCGAATTTATAGGCGGCGGCAGGGTCGCTGGACCGGAAAGCCTTCAACTGGCTTTCGATAATATTTTTAACATTGTCTGGTGCGCCGGCGATGCGCGGTTCGGCCACGGCGGCAGTCGTCACGGGCGTGGCGACGGAGGTTTTGGTTTTAACGCTGCCCGTGTCGGCTTGTGCATAAGCCCCGCCGGCGATGAATGCCGCAATGGACAACACGGTCAAAAATGCATTACTGCCATCTCTCATGACAAAACCTTCCAAACATTATAATCTTCCCGTCATGAACCATTATACGCGCGCGGTCTTTAAACTGTCCTTAAGCCTCCTGGCGGCCGGGGGATTTCTGCTGGTACCGGGGCCGGGCCGGGCGCAGGAAGGGGCTGCTGTACAACCTCCTGTAGTCATTGAGCTTTTTTCGTCTCAAGCCTGTACGTTCTGTCCGCCGGCGGATCGCTTTTTGGGGCAATTGGTCCAGCAGCAGGGCGTTATCGGCCTGTCATGCCATGTTGATTACTTCGACGTGAAGAAAGGCTCTCTTTCCAAGAGCTTCTGCACCAAGCGTCAGACCAACTATATCAAGGCAATGAAGGTTCCCGCCCATTACACGCCCCAGATGGTGGTTAACGGCCACATGGATGTCATCGGGTACGAAGCGGATAAGGTCAGCGCCGCTATCTTGAAAGCCCGCGCGGAACGTATGGATAGAATTCAGATTACGCGCACGGCCGACGGTTCTTACACCTTCCCGCTTGCCGCGAAAGATTTACAGGGCCAGAACGTGCATGTCTGGCTTGCCGTTTTCGACAAGCCGCATAAAAAAACGGTTCAGGATGGCGGTAACCGCGGCAAGAACGTCACCTATTACAATGTTGTCGATAGCCTGACCGATATCGGCGCCTGGAACGGCGCCGCCCAGCAGCGCCGCGTCAATCCGTTCCTGAAGACCGAAAATGCCGGTTTTGCCATTCTCGTGCAAAACCATGTCACGGGCCGTATCATTGCGTCCGGCGCGATTTACAATCAGTAGGCATTAATGGGCTTCGGCCCAGCTTTTTCCGGCGCCCGTCTCCGCAATCAGCGGGACGTCGAGCTGAACGACGTTTTCCATCACGTGTTTGACGAGCGCGCGCGTTTCTTCAAGCTGATGCTCCGGCACTTCGAAAATCAATTCGTCATGCACCTGTAGCAGCATCTTCGCGCTTAGTTTGGCCTTTGCCAGTTCCCTCGGCATCTTTGCCATCGCCATCTTCATGATGTCGGCGGCGGTGCCTTGTAGCGGTGCGTTGATCGCGGCACGCTCCGCGCCTGCGCGCCATGCGCCGTTCTTGGCATTGATGTTGGGCGTAAAGCATTTACGGCCGAACATGGTTTTCACATATTCGTATTTGCGCGCTTCCTGCTTCGCCGCCTCCATGAATTGCTGTATTTCGTTGAAGGTCGAGAGGTACTTGCGGATGAATTCATTCGCATCCGCCGGTTCGATGCCCAATTGCTTGGCCAGACCCCACCCGGAAATGCCATAGATGATCCCGAAATTGACGGCCTTCGCCTGACGGCGCAATTCCGGCGTCATTTTCTCCATCGGCACGCCGAACACCTGCGATGCGGTGTGCGCGTGAATGTCGATGTCATCCTTGAACGCCTGTTTCAACGCCTTGACGTTGGCCATCTCGGCGGCGAGGCGCAGTTCGACCTGCGAATAATCGACCGATAGCAAGACATGACCGTCTTCGGCGATAAAGGCCTCGCGAATTTTTCGGCCTTCCTCGGTGCGGATCGGAATGTTCTGAAGATTGGGGTCGGAGGAAGCAAGACGTCCCGTGCTGGTTCCCGCCATGGAGAAAGAGGTATGAACGCGGCCTGTCGCCGGATTGATCTGTTCCTGCAGCGCGTCGGTATAAGTGGATTTCAGTTTCGAGAGCATGCGCCATTCGAGAATTTTCTCGACGATGCTGTGCCCCTGTTCCGCGAGGTCTTCGAGGGCGCCGGCATCGGTCGACCACTGGCCTGTTTTGGTCTTGGTGCCGCCCGGCAGTTTCATCTGGTCGAACAGGATTTCGCCGATCTGTTTGGGCGATCCGACATTAAACTCCGTTCCGGCTTCTTTCTGAATGATTCCTTCAAGCTCAAGGAGCTTATGCCCGAAATCGTTACTCATCTTTTTCAGAACCGAACGGTCGACCTTGATGCCATCCAGCTCCATCTGCCCGATAACCGGAATCAGCGGGCGTTCGATACTCTCGTAAACGCTGACCATGCCTTCACGCGCCAGGCGCGGTTTGAATACATGATGCAGGCGGCGCGTGACGTCGGCGTCTTCGGCGGCATAATTGAGAGCCTTATCCATCGGTACGCGGTCGAACGTGACCTGGTTTTTGCCTTTGCCCGCGACTTCTTCATACGCGATCGGCTTATGGCCGAGGAATTGTTCGGACAGATCATCCATGCCGTTGGAATGCGATGTGCCGTCGACCGTGTAGGACAGCAGCATCGTATCGTCGCACGGGCTGATGAAAACGCCGTGCTTGGCGAACATCTGCCAGTCATATTTCATGTTCTGTCCGATTTTAAGGACGGACGGATCTTCAAGAACCGGCTGAAGCGCAGCGATGACATCCTTAAGCGGCGCCTGCTTTATCGGTTCGCCGCCGCCGAGCAGGTCGGTTTCCTGCGTGTGGCCGACAGGTATGTAAGCGGCGCGGCCCGGCGTCGAACAGACCGAAATCCCGACCAGCTTTGCCAATGACGGCGTCAGATGATCCGTTTCCGTGTCGATCGCCAGCATTCCCGTTTCATATGCTTCGTCGATCCACGGTTTAAGCGCGGAAACCTCGGTGATCAGCGTATATTTATTTTTTTCAATCGGCGGCAGCGCCTCGGCGTCCGGCGCGCGGTCCAAGACAGCCGGGGCGGGGGCGTTGTCGATCTGCACCGTGCCGACCTGTTCGCCCAGCCGCGTCAGGATGGATTTAAACCCCTGCTTCTTCAGGAACTCAACCAATTGCGGGTTCGTGGCGTCGTATTGTTTGAATTCGGTGTATTTGCACGGCACATCGACATCGTCCCGCAATGTCACAAGCTGTTTTGAAATGCGCGCCAGTTCGGCGTTGTCGATCAAGGCTTCGCGCCGTTTGGGCTGTTTGATGGTTTCCGCGCCGGCCAGAAGGTCTTCAAGCGACCCGAATTCGGTAATAAGCTGCGCGGCAGTTTTCACGCCGATCCCCGGTACGCCGGGCACGTTATCCGATGAATCCCCGGCGAGGGCCTGAACGTCGATGACTTTATCCGGCGTGACGCCGAATTTTTCCATGACCTCATCCGGGCCGATATAAATCTGCTTCATCGGGTCCCACAAACGCACGCCATCACCGACAAGCTGCATCAGGTCCTTGTCCGACGATACGATCGTCACGATTTTACCGTCCGCGCGGGCCTGCCTGGCGTAGGTCGCGATCAGGTCATCGGCTTCAAAGCCTTCTTTTTCAATGCCCGAGACGTTGAACGCTTCGGTCGCCTGCCGCACCAGCGGGAATTGCGGGATCAGGTCTTCCGGCGTTTCATCGCGGTTGGCTTTGTAATCGGCATAAATTTCATTGCGGAAATTGTAACGCGCGGCGTCGAAAATAACGGCGATGCACGCGCCCTTGTGGGTTTCCAAAAGCTTGAAGAGCATGTTGGTGAAACCCAGCACTGCGCCGACCGGCGTGCCCTCGGGATTGGTCAGCATCGTTTTCCCGCCATAACCCACGGCGTAATAGGCGCGGAAAATATACCCCGATCCGTCGATAAGGATAACTTCATCGCATTTGTCGGGGTTTATTTTGGCGGCGGCGCTGGTCATGCGGCGGGCTTCAGCAGGCTGAACTCAAGAATGTTCCAGCGGTCTGGCGTTTTGTGAAAGTGATAGGGCACGGCGTTGTCGCAACCGCGGCGCTCTCCGCAGAGATCATGGTGAAGGGCTGAGAATACCGCCCCATGGCTGACGAAGGCGATACGGTCGTCCGGGTAGGATGTCAATGCCGCGTCGATCGCCGTGCGCGCGCGCGCGGCGACGACGGCAAAAGCTTCGATTTTTTCATGCGGCGCGCCATCCGCGACATGGCCGCCGACATTCGGCGCTTCGCTGCGGTGCTTGCCTTCGTATATGCCAAAACTGCGTTCCGACAGGCCCGCTACAGTGTGTAGCGGCAATCCGGCGGTTTCATTCAAGATCTGCGCCGTTTCAAACGCGCGGATCAAAGGCGACGCGATAAGTCGCGTAATTCCCGCATTCAGGATAAAAGCCTGCGCCGCTTTGGCCTGCGCGCGGCCGGTATCGTTCAGCGGGATGTCCGTCGAACCCTGCATGCGATGCTGGACGTTCCAATCGGTTTCGCCATGGCGGATAAAGAAAAACTCACTCATATCTTATTCGCGTCCTGCAAGTTCATAAAGCGCGACGGCCGCCGCGTTCGAGACGTTGATGCTCGGCATTTCGCCTTTCATCGGCAGGCGCGCCAGCGTATCGCAGTTTTCCTTGATCAGGCGGCGCAGGCCCGGTCCCTCCGCGCCCAGCACCAGCACGCATTTATCATACGCGGGCAGTTGCGCGATCGTCTTTTCGCCATGCTCGTCAAGGCCGATCACGAAATAGCCTTCCTTTTGCAGCGTTTCGATGGAGCGTGACAGATTTGTTTCATATGCCATCGGCACATATTCCAATGCGCCGCACGCGGTCTTGGCCATGACGCTCGTGACCTCGGGAGCGTGCTTGCGCTGCAGGACCATGCCGTCCGCGCCGAACGCGCACGCCGAACGCAGGATCGCGCCGATATTATGGGGATCGGTCACCTGATCGAGGATCAGGATCAGGGATTTTCCTTTTTGCTCTCCCTGACGCGCGAGATCTTCGACCGAAGATTCTTCAAGCGGCTGGCACGAAAGCGCAACGCCCTGATGCACCGTTCCGGGCGGCAGGGCGCGGTCCAGCTCGTCCTTGGCAATAATGGTCGGGTTCGGGCGTTTGGCCGGGCTGGCCCGGTCGAAATCCTTCAGCGCTTCTTCGGTAATATATAAAGTGTGAACGAACCGGGCCGGATTTTGCCAGGCTGCCTGCACCGCGTGGGTGCCGAAAAGATCGATATTGAGCCGCGGGCTCTTCTCGCGGGCCGGGCGGGGGGAATCGGCCCGGTCGCGCCGGTCCTCCCTGTGGGCGGATTTCGGCGGATTTCCGCGCCCGTCACGGGCGCCGGGCTTGCCAAAGGGCTTGCGCGGACGATGTTTCATATATGTGTCATACCTGACTTGACAGCGAAGGCAAAAACCTTTTTCTTGTGGCCCTGCGTTTCATGCGCATCCAGCGTGGAGGGGTGGCCGAGTGGTTAATGGCAGCAGACTGTAAATCTGCCCTCTTATGAGTACACAGGTTCAAATCCTGTCCCCTCCACCATTTTTATCGCAATTCACCGATTTCCTGTTTTAAAGCCGTAGACGGCGAGCGTGGCCCATCCGGCTATGAGCATCATGCCGCCCAGAGGCGTGCCGAAAGTGAAAGCGGGCGCCGCGAAGAATATCGACAGATAGAGGCTGCCGCTGAAAATCAAAATGCCGAACAGAAAAAGATATTGTGCGGCGGTAAAAATTTTACCGCGCGGCGTCGTCATGGCAAACAGGCCGATGGCAAGAAGCACCGCGCTGTAAAGCTGGTGATAATGCAGGGCGACGGTAAAGCGCTCCCGTATTTCCGGCGTCAGATAGCCTTCAAGCAGATGGTCGCCTGCCGCGCCCATGGCGACGGACAAAAGGCCGATGATGCATGTAGCAATAAAGACAACCATATTTCCCTTTCCTCAATCCTAGTAATCGCGCTTCCAGAAAACACCGCCGCCGCCCTGCGCGTCCTGGCCGATACGGCTTTCGATATTGATGGACGGTGTGACCTCGATCTGAATGGTCGCGGCGCCGGAATTTTCGGCTTTCCCTTTGCTCAGTTCCAGATAGACGTTATCGGTGAGATATTTTCCGACGTCGACATTGGTGGCGCCGCTTTCGTCCGTGTCGACGGAAATATCGTCAAGGCCGGTCGCGTCCCGCAGCATGCCGAGCGGGTCGAGCCCGCCGCCACCGCCCTGACCGGAAAAACGCCGGATCGTCTGCGCGAGCTGCACGGCCTGAAACGGCGATATCTTCGCGGATTCCTTGCCGAACAGGATGCGCGAGAGAACTTCGTCTTCCGGAAGGGCGGGCGAGGATGAAAATTTGATCGTGGGGTTTTGCACCGGCCCGGTGAAAAGGATCGAGCCTGTGACGTCGCCGGCCGGCGTCGTCGCTTCGATATCGAGATAAGGCGAAGGCGGTATCGACCCCTGAAAACGCAGGTTCGCCCGCGCCAGCGTGAACCGCTTGCCGAATTCCTCAAAACGCCCGCGGCGCGATTCCAGCGTGCCGTTGAATTGAGGGTCCGATCCTGTGCCGCTAATGGCGATGTTGCCGCCGAATTCGGCATCAAGGCCCCATCCGCGCACGAAAATCTGGTTGCGGGCGTCGATGGCAATGTCGAGCGTCAGGCGGTCGAGGAGGGAAGGGCCGCTTTTCTTGTCGTCTTCAACGATATTGAGCTGCGGGATACGGCTCTGGAATGTCTCGGGGATCAGAACCTGCATTTCCGCAATGTCAGCCGCGCCCGACAGATGCAATCCCTGCGCCGATCCTTTAAGCGCGAGATCGGCGCTGATAATCCCGTCGGCCATGTCCGTGTGCGGTACGTTGAAATTCTGGATTTTAAGGGCGATATTCGCGGCGCCGTCGCCGAACGACAACGTGCCGCCGCCGCTCAGCGTTCCTTTTTTCCCATCTGTGGCGGACAGGGAATTCAGCGTCAGATTTTCACGCGTGATGGCGGCGTTTGCGGCCAGATCGGCAATCGTCACGCCGCTGGCGTCATCGTCAAAGCCCGCGCCCGTCAGGCGAAGCGACGCCGCGGGTGCGGGATTCGCCACCGTGCCGGAAACGGTTCCGTCAGCGATCAGCGTGCCGGACAGTTTTTGCGTCGGCGGCAGGAAAAGCGGCGCAATCGCCGCCAGGTCGATATCCGCCGCCATCGCGCCATTCAGGGCCGCGTTCTGATCGAACGTAAACTGGAATGGCAGCAACGATAAAGTCATCGGGAAAGCGGCGTCGGCGTTCAGCTTGCGAATGCCTGTGCCTTTGCCGGTTAGATTCGCTGTCACGGTTTGCCCGTCATGAACGGCTTTCGCGTCTATCGATGCGTTTTTATATGTGCCCGCGCCCAGCTCGCTGAGCGCCACCGTCGCCTCCGTGCGCGGCTGCGCGGGCGTTCCTGTCATCCGGGCGTTGATGGCGATACGCACGTCGTCGAACGCCGGAGGAAGATCGGCGGGGACATCGCGCCCGCGCATCTCCGGCGCGGTCAAGGCGATATCCAGCGCATCCGGCGCGAAATCCCCTGTCAGCTTGACGGACGATTTACCGTGCGACAGCGTGAGGATAATGTCCTTTGCGGTCGGAACGGCCTGCGCCAGATTGGAAAGAAGGGCCGATCCGTCAAAGGAAAGAGCCACCGGCGCGCTGCCTTTTCCCTTCAATGACAATTTATATTGTTCCGTTCCCGCCGCCGTGATGTCCGCCTTCACGGTATCGATGGCGGCGTCTTCCCCTATGCGCAGCGCGGTGGCGTCAAGCCGTGCGGATTGCGGCCACGGTGTCGCCAGAGAGTCCAATGCTGCCTGCAGGGAAAGTTTTTTGACCTGTATCGTGTCGTAGGCGCCGTTCGTTAGGGTGGCATCGACCGAGGCCGATTGCTGACCGCTTTGGGACGGCGCGAATATTGCCGATGCCTCCATTGACCCGGCCAGATCGATACCGGCCAGCGCGCCATACGGCGCAAGATCTTTTGCCGACAACATTAATTTCCCATCGAAAAGAACCGTATCGGTGTCAAGCGTGCCGGCCCCTGCTATATTGAGCGAAGGGGCGGTGCCTTTCAGGTCGCTGATCTGCAACGCCGGCGCTTCAAAAGACAGCGCCGCATCGACGGTGACGGGTTGCTCGCGGAAAGCCGAAGCAATCGCCACATGTCCCTTCATGCCCTGCGCGACGTCGGCGGTTTTCACCGTCACACTGATATCGGACAGGCCGCGTTCTTTAAGCGTGCCGGGAATGACGGTCGCGTTGAGGTCGAGCGCGGGGCCGGCCAGCGGGCCTTCGATTATCGCCGATGCCTTCGCTTTTTCAATTGCGTCCTGCGTCAGGGCCTTTAGATCGTCATATTCAAGATCGCTGTTGATGGCGATATGCCCTTCATCGGCAAGATTGACGGAACCGCGAGCCTGAAGCGTATAGGGGACAGCCGTTGCCTGAAGGTCGTCGAAAACCAGATCAAGCGTCGCGGGCTGAAAATTGCCGGAAAGTTTGATCGTATCCGGCGCCGGAAGCCCCGGCGCAAACGCGGGCAGGCCCGGCGCGAGCGTCATCCTGACGCCGATGGCTTCGTCCAGCGTCACGCGCGCCTGAAGCGAGGGAGAAAAATCATAAGCCGCCCCCGCTATCGCCTCACCCAGGGCGACATGCTCGAATGACAGGCGCGATACCGTAACGACCCGGAAATATATATCCGGCAGCGCAAAGGGCTGCGGCCCTTCACCGGTTGTCTCTTCCGCATCCGAAACAGGCAGGCGGTCGAGATTTAACGTTCCGCCGCGCACCGCAACACCCAGATGGCGCGCCGCGCTCTGGGCCAGCGATATGCCGACGGACAGGCGGTCGAGCGTCAGGAACGGCCCTTGCCTATCCGCAACCGCCAGATCGTGAATGGTAAACCCGCGCACGGGATCGTAATAAAGCGCGTCGAAGGAAATCTGATAACCGCTATCGGCCAGGGCCTGATTGGCGCGCTGCTCGATAAAATCGCTGCCAAATCCCGCGCCGAGCAGATTGATCCCCGCAATAAGAATTACCTGGACCGCGATCAGCGCGACGAACCCCAGCGCGATCAGCGCCAGAATGGCGCGCGCGATAAAACGTCCGGTTTTTTGCAGGAATGCGATCATCTAAAAAGCCTGCCCGATGCTGATATAAAACTGGTAATTCTGGTCCACGTCCTCTTTTTGCGTCAGCGGCGTGGCGATATCGAACCGTACCGGCCCGAACGATGTGTAATACCGCACGCCTATACCCGCGCCCACGGCCATATTGCTGAAATCGGGCGTGGAATCTTCGCTCACGCTGCCCGTATCGACAAAAGCGACGCCGCCGAATTTTTCAGTGATTTTCGTGCGCAGTTCCAGGGAAAGCGTGGCCAGCGACAACCCGCCCGTCGGGTCGTCGTTTTTCTGCGGCCCTACTTCCTGATACCCGTAACCGCGGACCGAGCCGCCGCCGCCGGCATAAAAGCGTTCCGTGGCGGGAACG
Organism: uncultured Pseudobdellovibrionaceae bacterium; assembly: GCA_964409255.1. GTDB lineage: Bacteria > Pseudomonadota > Alphaproteobacteria > Micavibrionales > Micavibrionaceae > CAYPCP01. Next base: position 37,683 of record CAYPCP010000002.1, on the reverse strand, counting down.
GCGTCGACATCCGCGCCCCAGATCGATCCGATGCTGCCCTTGGTCGCCAGAACGACGGACTCGCTTTCCCCGATCGCCAGATAGGTGCTGCCCGTGAATTGCGTTTTAACGAACGGGTCCGCCTGACCCAAAAGGTCGAAGAACGGCTCGGCGGTAAGATTGAGATTGACGCCCCTGTGCGGATCGAGCGTATCGTCGCGCGTGTCATAGGCAAGGCTCTGCGGCGCGGATAAAAGACCGTACGTCTCCGTCGTTTTCAATGTGTGGTCGTCAATGCGCAAAAGCGACGCATCAAGCCCCGTCGATGCCGTCAGATGATGGCCGAATTTACGTTTAACCGCGCCGCCGAAATCGAACCCCAGCTCCTCGTAAGCGTCCGTGTCCTGCCGCCGTATTTCGGTATTCAGGGAAAGGCTTTGATCTTTTCTAAAAAAGAACGGCTTGGTGAAATCCGCCGACAGGCTTTGTTTGATCAGCGATAAATTAAGCCCGGCCTCGAATTTTTCTGCCGCGCCCAGGAAATTGCGATGCGTCCAGGTAAGAACGCCGCCCGGCCCCTCGTCGGAATAATATGTAAGACCTGCGCTGATCGTGCGCTGCGCCCGTTCCTTCAGGGAAAGGGTCATCGGAACGGCGCCATCCTCGGCGGGGCCGTCTTCGGGCAGGTCTATATCGGCCTGCGCGAACAAGCCGCTTTGCAAAAGGGCGGTTTTATAAGCCTCGAGCTTTTCGCGGCGGAAACAATCCCCTTCATGCCAGGGCATAAGGCGGCGCAAATACGATTCCTTGACGCTGCCATTGCCTTTGAACCGGACGGGGCCGAAATGCCCCTCACGGCCCACATCGGCGACAAGCGCAACGTCGCCCGTATATCCCACCCGGTCCAGCTTGACGCGGTTATTGACCGACAGATCGAAATAGCAACGATCCTTGCCAATATTATTTTGCAGCTGCACCTGCGCCAGCAGGATCTTTTCCGTGTCCAGCGCATCGCCTGCGCCCGGGGCATCGGGGGGGAGCGCTTCGGCATACTGATGAGGTTCGACATAAAGGCTGGCGATGGTGAATTGCGGTCCGTAATCGATGTCATAGGCGCCGGACAGCGGTTTTCCCCCGTCTGCGAAGTTGACCGTCGCCGTGTAATACCCTTTGGCGTAAAGCGCCTTGAGAAGATCGGCGCGGATCGTCTGTTCGATATAATTTTCCTGCCGCGCGCGCAATTCGGCGGCGTCGTCACGCGAAAAGGTTTTCGTCTTGTCGGTCAGCCGCTCATCGAGAATGGTCTTCAGGTACGAAGCCGTCTCCTCATCGCTTTCCACGCCGCGCACCGTGTAGTCGGTTTCCACCCCGCGCAGCATATCGGCGAGCGAACAGCCGCTCAGCAGCGCACAGGCGATGACGAGCGGGCCGAGCGGGCGCAGCAGGCGGTATGACACAGGGGCAGAAGACATGCCCCCGAGATTACATTTTCAAGCGGCCTATTTCAAATAAAACAAGGAATATCATGGCGTTAATTGAGAAAATCCTCCCTTTCCCTGCGTCCCGACACCATTTGATAGAGCGCCGGAAGAACGATCAGCGTCAAAATCGTTGCCGTCATCAACCCGCCGATTACAACGGTAGCGAGAGGCTTCTGCACTTCTGCACCCGTCCCCGTTGCCAGCGCCATCGGCACAAAGCCCAGCGATGCGACGAGGGCCGTCATCAAAACCGGGCGCAGCCGCGTCAGCGCGCCCTCGATCACCGCATCCATCGTCTTCATCCCGCGGGCGGCCAGTTGATTGATATAGGTGATCATGACAAGGCCGTTGAGGACGGCAATCCCCGACAGCGCGATAAAACCCACCGCCGCCGAAATCGAAAACGGCATATCGCGCAGGTAAAGCGTGAGGATGCCGCCCGAAATGGCCAGCGGTACGCCGCTGAAGACGAGCAGCGCCTGTTTGACCGATCCGAGCGCCGTAAACAACATCATGAAAATAAGCGCAAAACACGCCGGAACCACGATCATCAACCTGTCGCGCGCCGCGGTCAGGTTTTCAAACTGACCGCCCCAGTCAAGCCAGAGGCCCGGCGACAGCTTGACGCTCTGTTCAAGTTTCTGCTGCGCCTCGGTGACGAAAGATCCGATATCGCGGTCGCGCACATTGGCCTGAACCACCACGCGGCGCTTGCCGTTTTCGCGGCTGAACTGATTGGGTCCCACGGACGTGCGGAACGTTGCAAGTTCCTTGAGCGGAATAAACCCGCCGCCATCCCCATCGCCATGGGTGAC
>CAYPCP010000002.1:0-35398 GCA_964409255.1 uncultured Pseudobdellovibrionaceae bacterium | reverse complement strand
TGGGTGACAGGAACCGGGATGTTTTCCAGCGCGCCGATATCCTCGCGCACGGCATCGGGCAGGCGGACGACAATCGGAAAACGTTTGTCGCCGTCGAAAATCATGCCGGCGTCGCGTCCACCGACCGCCGCCGCGATCAGATCGAGAATATCCCCCGTTGCCAAGCCATACCGCGCGATAACATCCTTCTTAAGATCGATATCGAGCATCGGCAGGCCCGTCGTCTGCTCTACCTTCACATCCGCCGCGCCGTCGACAGTGCGCAGGATTGCCGCGATATCGTTTGCGGTCCTGTTCATGATCCCGAAATCCTCGCCATACACTTTAACGGCGACATCGCTGCGTACCCCGGCGATAAGCTCGTTAAAACGCATCTGGATCGGCTGGGTGAATTCATAATTGTTGCCCGGTATCTGGCCGACGGCTTCTTCGAGATTTTTAATGAATGCCGCCTTGGTCAATTTTTTGTCGGGCCATTCATCATGCGGTTTAAGAACGATGAACGTATCCGACACGTTGGGCGGCATCGGGTCCGATGCCATTTCCGCGGTGCCGGTTTTGGAATAAACGAAAGCGACCTCGGGCAGGGCGCTGACGGCCTTTTCCACTTTCAATTGCATTGCGGTGGATTCGGATATGCCTGTGCTGGGGATTCGCATCGCGTGCATGGCGACATCTTTTTCATCGAGCGTTGGAATGAATTCCTGCCCAAGGCGCGTGAAAACCAGAAGCGAGAAAAGAAAGAACACTCCCGCCGCCAAAACGACCTTGCGCGGATTTGCCACGCTCCAGCGCAAGACCGGCGCATATCCCCGCGTTGCCTTTGCCATGACCGGGTTTTCTTTTTCCGAGATGCGCCCGCGAATGCACAACGCGATCATGGCCGGCACAAACGTCAGTGACAGGATAAAGGCGCAAACCAGCGCGATAATGACCGTCACCGCCATCGGTTCGAACATTTTTCCTTCCACTCCGGTAAAGGTAAGAAGCGGGAGATAAACCGTAATAATGATGGCCTGTCCGAAAACGGCGGGCTGGATCATCTGACGGCTTGCTTCGCGCACTTCTTCCAGACGCTCCGGCATCGACAGGGCACGCCCTTCATGCTCCTGTCTTAAGCCGATACGGCGCAGGCAGTTTTCCGTGACGATGACCGCGCCATCCACGATCAGCCCGAAATCAAGTGCGCCGAGGCTCATCAGGTTGGCGCTGATGCCTGTCCGCACCATGCCCGTTGCCGTCATCATCATGGTAACGGGAATGACAAGCGCGGTGATAAGCGCCGCCCGGAAATTCCCGAGCAGCAAAAACAGAACGACAACGACAAGAAGCGCGCCCTCTGCCAGGTTTTTTTCTACTGTCGCGATTGTCGCGTCGACCAGTTTGGTGCGGTTCAGTACCGTCTTGGCCGTCACGCCATCGGGCAGGGATTTATTGATTTCCGTGATTTTCTGATCGACGGCATGTGAAACGATGCGGCTGTTTTCGCCTTTGAGCATCATGGCCGTGCCGACCACGACCTCATGACCGTTTTCACTGGCGCTGCCGGTGCGTAATTCCTTGCCGGGCATGATGCCGGCCACGTCGCGGATGTAAATCGGGGTTCCTGTCCGTGTGGCAATCGTAACGGCGCCGATCTGGCTTATATTTTGAAGCCGCCCGTCGGCGCGAACGGCGTATGACTCGCCATTGCGCTCGATAAATCCGGCGCCGGTACTGTCGTTGTTCCGTTCCAGCGCGTTGAATATATCGCCCAGCGTCAGGCCAAGCGAGGAAAGCTTCTGCATATCCGGCTGCACATGATATTGCCGCGCATAACCGCCGATGGCGTCGACTTCGGCCACCCCTTTGACGGATTTGATCTGCGGACGGATGATCCAGTCCTGCACGGTGCGCAGGTACATGGCTTTTTCAAATTCGCTGGTCAATACATCGCCTTCGGGCGTCGTGTAGGGCGCCTCCGGGTTCTCATATTCCACGGTCCACATATAGATTTCGCCAAGGCCGGTGGAAATCGCGCTCATACGCGGCTCTGCGCCTTCGGGCATGACCTCGATCGCCGCGCTCAGGCGTTCATGCACCTGCGCGCGGGCGAAATAGATATCGACGTTGTCTTCGAAAATAATCGTGACCTGTGCGAATCCATTGCGGGCCACGGACCGCGTGTATGACAGGCCGGGAATCCCCGCCATCGCCGTTTCGATCGGGTAGGCGACCTGCTTTTCGATGTCCTCAGGCGATAACGAAGGCATTTCGACGTTGATCGCAACCTGATTGTTGGTGATGTCCGGCACCGCGTCGATGGGCAGCCGCGTCAGCGAATAAAATCCGTATGCCGCTGCCGCAAGCGTCAACAGAACGATAAGAATGCGGTGTGAAAGGGAAAAATGAAGGATTTTTTCAATCATGTCAGTGCGCATGCTCCGCTTCGGATTTTCCCAGTTCGGCCTTCAACGTGAATGTATTGGTCGCCGCGATTCGTTCGCCTGACGAAAGGCCGGAGATAATTTCGACGTTCTTTCCGTCGGAACGGCCGGAAACGATGTCCCGTTTCTCAAAACCCTCTTCGGTCTCTACGAACACGACCTGTTTTCCTTCGATAGTCTGGATAGCGTCCCTGGGCACGACAAGGTTGGCCGTTTGCGTCCCCGTGCCGATCGCCGCCGTCACGAACAGGCCGGGCCGCCACGATCCGTCTTTATTGTCGATTTCAATGATGGCCTTTGCCGCCCCGGTTTCCGGGTCGATGGCGGGGCTCAGGAATATAACCTTGCCATCCGTTTCCATGCCGCCGCCGACAACGCGCGCGCGTTGCCCTTCGGCGGCGAAGGATAGATCAGATGGCGGCACTGCAATCTCGACCCAGACGACGCTCAGGTCGGCGATCGTAAACGCGGCCTTCGTCGTGTCGGCGAAGGCGCCCGGGACGATATCCCGCGCGATGACACGGCCCGCGATCGGCGCGCGCAGGGCGTGAAAACGCGACAGGGCGCCTTTATTCGCTTTTTCGTCATAACCAAGTGTTTTAAGTTTTGCGCGTGACAGATCGACTGCGATGGCGGCCTCCGCGTGCGCATTGCGCGCCGCCAGATAGTCCTGCTCTGCGGTCACTTTCCGCTCCCAAAGCGATTTTTCACGCTTGAGCGTGCTGCCGGCCAGCTCGGCGCTTTTCAACGCGGCGCGGTATTCCGCCACGGCGTCGGCCATTTCCCGGCTTTCAATCTCGGCGAGGATTTCGTCCTTCTCAACCTTATCGCCAAGGTTTTTGCCGACATTCATCACCGTGCCGTTCACGCGCGGCACGATCTGCGCCATGCGGTCCGAAGCGGTAACGATCCGGCCCGGAACGCCGATCTCCTTGTTCAATGTGCCGGCAGCGATACGGATGATTTCAATGCCTGCCGCCCCGATCTGCGCGGGGGTTAAATGAACGGACCCTTCCTCTTCGTGGCCGTGTTCGTCTTCCCCTGCCTCGTCGTGGTCATGGCCATGCTGTTCTTTCTTCCCGTCATCGTGCGAGGTTTCGCTTTCTTCATGTGCATGGCCGTGACCGTGTTCGTCGCCCGCGAAACCTGCGCCGCTGATGATCGCCAGCGCCGCCGCCCCCAGAAGCCAGAATTTAACGTGTTTTTTTGTCATGGTCTTTTCCTTCGGTGGAGGCATGTTGTTCGTCGTGCGTGGTGGTCAGTCGTTCCAGAATCGCGCGCTGACGGTGATAATCCAGGATCGCGGCATTCAGCTGACGCCGTGCGTCGAATAACGTCCGCTGCGCGTCGAGCACGTCGAGATATCCGAATTTTCCGGCATCGTATCCCTCGCGCGCGATGTGGAATGCTTCTTCCGCGCCCGGCACGATGGTCTGCGTCAGCGTTTCGCGATCCGCATAGGCACTGCTGAAATTGCCGTAAACCTGCTTGAGAAGCGCATCGAGAGAAAGCTGCGCGCCGCGCTCATCCAGCATGGCGGCGTTCAGTTCATGACCCGCCCGCTTGATGTTGCCGCGATTGGCATCAAACACGGGAATGGGAAACGAGATCCCCGCCACCAATGCCTGCGCATCGTCTCCGCGCAGGTCCTTGACCCCAAAGCTGAATGTCGGGTCGGGCACGGCATTCGCCCGCTCAAGGGATAGGGCGGACTGTGCCTGCGTGACCATGGCCGTCATGCTCTTCATATCGGGCGTCTCGCGCAGGCTGGTCCGGTATGTGTCGTACAGTTCGGGGATTTCAACCGGCGGCAGGCTTGCGGAATCCACGGCAAAATCACCATCTTCTTCGCCCATATAGGCTTTGAGCGCGCCGCGTCTGGATTCCAGTTCCCGCTGTGCGCGGTCGCGGGCGATGCGGGCGTTGGCCTGTTCGACGTTTGCCTTGCTCTTCTGGATCGGCGGTTCTTTTCCCGCATCAACCTTGGCCGTGACGCTGTCGAGAACGTCCTGCGCGCGCCGCGCGTCATCGCCGAGAATTTTAACATCTTCCTGTGCGGCGACGATCTCGGCGTAGGCGATCGTGATGTCGCGGATCAGGTCGAGTTGTGCGGTATCTTCCGCGAAATGGCTTTGCGTTTTCTGCGCTTCGGCTACGCCGATGCGGCCGCTGCGCTTGCCGGGCATTTCCACGCGCTGGGAAACGCCGACGGTGATTTCCGCCTCGTCCAGACCCTTATACGGGCCGTCTCCCATGATGTTATCGAGATCGATCGACAAGTCGGGGTTCGGTACCGCGCCGGCCTGTTCAACCGTGGCGTCGGCCGCCTGTCCCCGGCTGCGGGATGCCAGAATCGCGGGCGATTTACGCAAACCCCGCGCCAGCGCATTCTCCAGCGTGATAACGGGTGGTAGCGTTTCGGCGTCCACTTTTTCAAGTTTAACAGGCGTTTCGTCGGCGGCGAAAGCCGGCGGCACAAAGGCCGCCAGCGCGCCCGCCATGATGAAGCTATGGATTTTCATCGTGGCGTTCCGGTTAATGCTGATGCTTTTCAAGCCACGCACGCATGAATGCGATTTCCGCTTCCTGCGTGCGGATCACATCCTGCGCAAGCTTGCGCAGTTCCGGATCTTTTCCATGTTCGATAAGGATTCTGGCCATATCGACCGCGCCTTGGTGATGGGGGATCATGCCTTTGACGAAATCCACATCGGCATCGCCCGTAGGTTCGATGGTCATGGCTTCGTGCATGGTTTTCATGGCCGGGGCGTAAATATCCGCGCCTGTATGATTGTGGCCGTCATGGCCGTGACCATGATCGTCAGCCGCCTGCGCGGAAAGAGGGGCGGCCAGCGCGACCAGCGCCAGCAGCATAACGGCGGAGCGCAACGCCCCATGAATAGAAAATGTCATATGTTTTTTCCTTGTATGATGAATGTCGAAGGCGCCGCACACGCGGAACCGTTACGGGTTAAAACCCGGAAGCATCACACAAGGGATCGGGGAGGGCGTAGAAGAGACAGGGTATGCTCGCCCGCATAATCATGAACGGGCAGGGGGTTCAAGACGGCGTCGGCCGTCTGAAAATTGACCGTGAAGCTGCTGACGCCCAGAACATGCGGGCTGCAGCAATGGTGGCAATCCAGGCATTTGGCCTTTTCATGCTTGTGGTCGTCGGCTTTTTTGGCATGATCCGGGCAATCCGTCATATCCGCAACGGCGGCGGTGCCCGCATGCGCGTTCATATCGGCAAAAGCATGCGCAGCGGCGCTGTAGCCGCTGAAGCCCAATGACAAGATCATCAAAAAGACGATAAAACGCATGGAGGTATTCTAACATTCCGGTCCGGCGGACACAAACTATTTGCCGTTTGGTATATTAAAAGTTATGCCTAAAGGCCAGATGCCGCCAGTTTCAACAAGGACACTTATTATATGACCGCGCCGGGGTTATTGACCATAATCAAGAAGGCCTGGTGCATCCTCAGCGCGCAGGAACGCCGCCGCTGGTTCCTGATCGCGGCATTCGCGATTGTCGCCTCGATGCTCGAGGTCGTGACCGCCATCGTCATCATCGGCGTGGTCCAGTCGCTGACCAACCCCACACAGGCCGAGGCGCTCTTTACCCGTTTTGAACTGTTCCCGGGTTTGGAAATCGCACAATATATGACGATCCTGCTGCTGACGTTCGGCGGGATATTTCTTTTCAAAAACGGGTTCGCCGCGTTTGAAACGCTGTGGCAGAATTTCACCATTCAGAAAATCAACCGTTCGCTCAAGGATCGCATGCTGCGCCGGTACAGCCAGGCGGGCTACAGCTTCTATCAGACCAAAACCAGCAGCCATCTTCTCGGGATCATCAGCGGCGACATCGACATGATGACGTCCAGCGGCCTCGTCGCGCTGGCGATTATCATCTCCGAAAGCTGCGTTCTGGTTTCGCTGTCATTGACGATCGTCGCGATCAATCCGCAGGCTACATTGACGATCCTGGGCATATCGGTCGTGCTTGCCGCGCTGTTCTTCAAATTTCTTCTGCCCCGTTTTTACAAATGGGGAAAGGAAGGCCAGCAGGCGACGATGGACAGCTATCAGGCGCTGATCGAATTTTTTCAGGGCTACAAGGAAATTTTACTCTACGGGCAGCGCGAAAAATTCCTCACCCGTTTCGATAGCATCTCCGCGCGCCGCGCGCGATCGACCGCGCGCCATCTGGCCGCGGGCAGCATGCCGCGCATCGGGATCGAAACCGTGTTCGTCTGTATTTTTATCGTCACGGTCCTGATGCTGATCCGCGGCGGCATGGAATCGCAGCAGATCGCCGCGCTCATGGGCGCCTATATATATGCCGGTTTCCGCATGATGCCGGGCCTTAACCGCATCATCGTGCAAAGCGGCATCATCAAGCTTGTCGCGCCGAACATCGAACGCGTCTATGCCGAACAGCAGCAGCTTCCGGCGGTTTCCTCGATTGAAAACATCCCCGGCTTCACATTCGATAAATCGCTCGCCTTCGACCGCGTTTCCTTCGGGTATGAAGGGACGGGCCGTCATGCCGTTTCAGATGTTTCGTTCGAGATTAAAAAAGGCGAAATCATCGGCATCACCGGTGAAACCGGATCGGGAAAATCCACGTTGATGGACCTGATCCTCGGCCTGCATCCGCCCTCAGGCGGGAGGATCGCCGTTGACGGCCGCTATCCCGTTTCATGCCAGCAATGGCACGCGATGATCGGTTATGTGCCGCAATCTATCTATCTGTTCGACGGCACGCTGCGCGAAAACATTCTTTTCGGCGTGGCGGCGGACGATATCGCGCATGTCGATCTCGACCGGGTCATCGACTCCGCCCAGCTGCGCAAGCTCATCGATAAATTGCCAAGCGGCCTCGATACCCAGATCGGCGAGCGCGGCGTGCGCCTGTCCGGCGGGGAGCGTCAGCGCGTGGCCATCGCCCGCGCCCTGTGCCGCCAGCCGTCCGTGCTGATTTTCGACGAGGCGACCTCCGCCCTCGATACCGAAACCGAAGCCCGCCTGGTCGAGACGATTAACAATATCGTCGAAGACAGGACGGTGATCATGATCGCCCACCGTTTGACGACTTTACAGAATTGCGACCGGATCTATGTTTTATCCAACAGCCGGATAGAGCGGGTCACCAGCTATGGCGATCTGGGACGTGTGGTTTCTTCTGTTAACTAATTGATAATTAATATATTTTTGTCATTTTGCGGCAAAGTTTGGCCTTTGCAGCCCCCCGTAATTTTGCTATAAGCCCCCGATGGAAATCGTGGCAATAGAACAGCTTGGCAGGGAAAAGTGGGATTCCTTCGTCGCGCACAGCGATCAGGCGTGGTTTTTCCATTTTTATGACCTGATCGCCGCCAAGGCGACATGGCCCCGCCACGCCAATGACAGCTTTGCCCTGCTGGACGATCAGAAACAGGTTCTGGCCGTGATGCCGTTGCACCGTATCGGTGGTCGCCGTAAAAAAATCATCCCTTATGATATCGCCAATTCGCTGGGCGGCATCGTGATGCGCAACGACGTGATCGGCACCAGGCGCGTCGAAAAAATCTGGGAATTCTGCCTGTCCCACATCGCCGCCCTTTACCAAAAGGCGCCGGTCAAACAATTGGAGATGTGGCTGAGCCCGATGGCCCCCGCACTGCGCGGCGAGCGCTGCCCCTTGGTCAATCCGCTTGTCCCGCACGGCATGACCAACGCGCTGACCCAGACATGGGTCGTCGATCTGTCCCGCGGCGAAGACGCACTGCGCGCGGCCACCGCCAAGGGTTTCCGCGAAGCGCTCAAAAAAGCCGAAGCCAATGGCGCATTGCGCATCCGCGAAGCCCGCCCCGACGCCGACGATCTGGCGCGGTATTACACGCTCCATGAAACGACCTGTTCGCGTTCCGCGCTCGCCTCGCACCCCCGGGCGTATTTCGACGCGATCTGGAATACGCTGCTGCCGGACGGGAAATGCAAAATCCTGTTCGCCGAAGAAAACGGCGAAGTCGTTTCCGCGATTAATTATGCCGTGGCGAAAGACGCCTGCGCCTACTGGACCGGCGCGTCTTCGCAGCGCGCCCTCGACCTGTGCGCCAATCATCTGCTGCACTGGACGATGCTGCTGAACCGCAAGGCCGAAGGATGCCGCTGGGCGGAAATCGGCGAAGCCGTCTTCGCCAGCGACAATTCCAAACACGTCGCGATCAGCGATTTTAAATCGCGCATGGGCGGGGCTCTTTACCCATATTACAAAGGATATTTTACGCGTCAGGAGTTGAATAAATATGCAGTCGGCCAATAAATCCAACGAAATTCACGCCAAATTAGCGGACAGTTATGGATTTGATCTGACGCATCACTTTCCGGCGCGAACGCGCTTTGAATTGCTGAAATCATATTGTCGTGCGGACATGGATATCCTTGATGTTGGTTGCGCCAATGGCCTTTATACATTGCCGATAGCGCAGCACGTCAAAAGCGTGACCGGTATTGATATATCGCAAGAGATGCTGGATATCGCACAGGCTGAAGCCGCCCAAAAAAATGTCAATAATGTCCGTTTTATCAATACGGATGGGCAAGGTTTTGACTTTGGCGAAGATAAATATGATGTCATCTATTGTTTTGCTGCGTTCCTTTTGTTTCCCGATGCGGATGAATTTTTGCGCGCTTGCCATCGCGGTCTGAAAAAAGACGGGGTTCTTATTCTTGATGTTTTAAATCGATGCAATCTTTCACAAGGTTATTGGAAGCGGTGGTATGCCTCGCAAGGTCATCATCTTTTCTCGAGCTATAAAAGGGCCGATATCGATCAGAAACTGAAACTTCACGGACTGATGCCTGAAAAATGGGTGCGTCAGGGTTTTGCCGAGCAATGGAAATATCTGCCTCTTGTTCACCGTGTATCCAACCGGATGGAATGGGTGAATAAAATTATTCATTGGGGTCCGAATTTCGATCTCGACTATATGATTTCCAACACATGGCCATTTTCGCTGGCGACCAATCGCTGGTATATCGTCTCCAGAAAGCAGGAACAGAAATAATGACGTCCTTTTTTCCTTTCGTGTGCCCGGTTTGTAAAAACGACGGCTTTAATGATGCCGCATCCTGCACGGCCTGCGGTTACACTGTGCGCGTCGAAGGCGATATCCCCGTTCTCGTCGCTGATTTTGCCGCGCTGAACGAACAGATCGAAGAGGCGCGCGGATCTCAGAAAGGCGAATGGTATAAGGAAAGCCATGACCCGATGTGGGTGGGTCCGTACCGCCACCATCTGAAAAAACGCGTCGATCTCGTCCGCAATTATCTGCAGAAAATTATCGCCGGTTATAAAACGCGCCCGGTCTTGATCGACATGGGCTGCGGCGACGGCGGCAATTTCTTCTGGCTTTCGGAACTGAATGCCGATCTCTACGGTTCCGATTACAACCTCCTGCGACTTCAACGCGCCGACAGCCGGAAGAAAGCCCAGCGCGTCGTGCTGGCGGATATTCTTGAATATCCCGTGCCGGATGCACAGGTCGATATCGTATTTTTCAATCATGTTCTCGAACATATCCGCGAAGACGAACGCGCCCTCGCGCAGGTGTTCCGTATTCTTAAAAAAGGCGGCACGTGCGTTCTCGGCGTGCCGAACGAAGGATCGTGGTGGTGGCAGCTCGCCTATAAATTCGAACCCGAAAGCCTGAAAACGACTGATCACGTGCAATTCTACACGGCCAAGGCGCTTGCCGAGAAGGCACGCCGCGCCGGTTTCGATGTCGTTGAAACCCATCACCTCGGCTGGGGAATTCCACACTGGTCGTATGACAGCCGTGTGCGCGGTTATAAAATCCTTGATGATCTGTTTGAATTTTTCGGCCGCCTCTTCCTGCCGACGCAGGCGTCGAGCCTGTATTTGTTCCTGAGGAAACCATGAGCGCACTGCCGGCTTTAACCCCGGATCTTTCCGGCCGCATCGACACACATTTACAACAAAGCTATCGCGGAATTTTTACACCCGCCGCGATTGAAACGCATCTGCGCGAGTATGTCAGCGGAAACGAAGCCGCCTCTTTCTGGACGCAGATAAAGGTTCTGCTTGCGCGTCCGGACATGAAAATTCTCGATGTCGGTTCGGGATACGGCGCGTTTGTCCTGACCGCCCGCCGCAATGGATATAACGCGCAGGGTCTGGAACTTGCCGCCTTCGACAATAACTGCGCGCGCGAACGGCTGGCGCAGATGGAACCGCAAACCGACCCGGATTCCGTGTTCACCGAAGGTTCGGCATTGGCCTTGCCTTACCCGGATGAAACATTCGATATCGTAACCTTCTGGAACGTGGTCGAGCATCTTCCCGATTACCGTCTCGCGCTGCGCGAAGCTTCCCGCGTTCTCAAAAAAGGCGGCTATATCGTGATTGAGGCGCCCAATTATGCCGCCTTCCGCAAAGAAGCGCATTATCACGTGCCCTGGCTGCCGTTCCTGCCGAAAAAAATCGCCGCCGCTTACTTGCGCCGCCTCGGGCGCGATCCGTCATTCCTTAACAACGACATATATTATTGTTCGCTATGGGGTGTCGCTGCGACGCTTAAGCGCTGCGGATGCGATGTATCGACGCTGCTGCATGAAAAACTGCTCGATCCCGCGCATATCGGCCGTCCGGAACTGCGCCGTGCGATGGAAAAGGGCAGTGCGCTGGGGCTGCGTCCCCTGTTGCGCACGGTGCTGAATGTAAAACAGTTTTTTCCGACCAAAAGCTCTATTCAATGCGTGGGCCGCAAAAAATGACGCGCAAGCTTGTCGTCATTCCTGCCGACCGCATCTCCGAATGGATCGATAAGGGGGAAGTGCTGCCGCGCTACCACAATCCCGGCAACGTATTCGACGAAATTCATATTATCCTCACGCATGATGAATCGCCCGATCCTGCCGCCCTGCAATCCATGGCGGGAACGGCAAAAATATTTGTGCATGCCTATCCCGCGCCTTCGGGGTTTTTCACGCGTTCGGCGGGCTGGAACCCTTTTTTGACAGCGTCATGGGAAAAGGGAATTGTGCCGCTGATCCGCTCAATAAATCCCGATATCGTGCGGTGTTATGGGGCGCACCTCAATCTCATGCTGGCCCGGCGTATCAAACAAGAACTTGGCGTGCCGTACGTCGTCAGCCTGCACATCAATCCGGATGAAAATATTCATGCCACGGCCAAAGGCATGAAGAATCGCGCCATCAGCGCCTTTCTCAAGCGCCTTGAAACGCGCGGGCTGCGCGATGCCAACCTTATCCTTCCCGTTTATGAATCGATCGTTCCCTATCTGCGCAAGCGAAAGCTTATGCAATATGAAGTTTATTACAACGTCGTGCATAACGACCCCGCACAGATCAAAAACGATTACACTTTATCTTCGCCCGTGCGTGTGATTTCTGTTGGCAATCAGATGAAAGCGAAAGATCCTTCGCAATTGATCCGCGCCGTTGCCGCGCGTGATGATGTTGAACTGACGCTGGTCGGGAAGGGCCTTTATCACGAAAAACTTAAATCTCTGGCGCAGGCAACCGGCAAGCCGGAGCGTTTCCGTTTCATTGAACGCATGGACAATGTGGCGTTGTGCGCGGCGCTGCCGTCTTACGATATCATGGCGCTGCACACCGAACATTTTGAACTTTCCAAGGTTATGATCGAGGCGATGCTGGCTGGCTTGCCTTTGTTGCTGAATGTCCGCGAAACGGGCGCGCCGGTCCCGGAACTGACCGATGATATCTGCCTGCGCGTTCCCAACATGGTGCAGGCGTATAATGCCGGGCTTGATCGCTTGATCAAGAACGATGCCTTCCGGGAAGGGTTGGGCCGCGCTGCTGCGCATCATGCTCACGCGCGCTGGAGCATGGAAAAAACCGAAACGGCCTTTAAAAATATGTATCTGTCATTCCTGGAAAATGCGAAGCTACGGCATGTATAACGTTGATCTCATCTGCGCCGCGCGCCCGAACTTCATGAAAATTGCGCCGCTTTATCATGCGCTGCGCGACTCCGGGGTTTTCAAGCCGCGCCTGATTCACACGGGTCAGCATTACGATCCGCTCATGTCCGACGTGTTTTTCAGCGATCTTTCATTGCCCGTGCCGGATGAACATTTGAATGTCGGCTCCGGCTCTCACGCCGAACAGACGGCAGGCGTGATGGTGGCCTATGAAAAACTGGCCCGCCAGTCACCCCCGGATGCCGTGATCGTTGTGGGCGACGTCAATTCGTCGATGGCCGTGGCGATTGCGGCAAAAAAGCTCAACCTGTTTGTTGCCCATCTTGAAGCGGGCCTGCGCAGCGGCGACCGCACGATGCCGGAAGAAATCAACCGCATCCTGATCGATTCGATTGCCGATCTGCTCTGGACCCCGTCGCAGGACGCCAGCGAGCAGCTCCGCGTGGAAGGCGTTGCCGCTCATAAAATCGATATGACCGGCAATATCATGATCGATTCATATCATCTGGTGAAAGATAAGATTGCCGCATCCGCGACGTATAAAAAATTCGGTGTTTCCGCTGGTGATTATCTCGTTGCGACATTGCATCGTCCGGCAAACGTCGATAGTGCCGAAACCCTCGTTCCCATCTTGATGGCGCTGGCGGAGACAGGGCGTCCGGTTATATTCCCGGTCCATCCGCGCACGCGCCAGACAATCGAAAAACTGGGCATCGATATCGGCGGGGATCTCATCCAGTTTTGCGATCCGCTGGGCTATGTCGATTTCATGGGCCTTGTGTCTGCGTCTGCCGGTATTGTCACGGACTCGGGCGGTATTCAGGAAGAAACCACGTATCTCGGTATCCCCTGTTATACGCTGCGCACGACGACCGAACGGCCGATCACGGTGTCGATGGGCACGAACCAGCTTGTGACATCCGCAACGCTTGCCGACGCTCTTGGAGAGCCGCCTAAAAAAGGAAACATTCCCCCGCTATGGGATGGAAAGACCGCGCCGCGCGTTGTGGAATCGCTGCGCCGTGCGCTGGAAGGGAAGGCATAATATGCTGAACGCCTTGATGAACAGCAGCCGTGCGCTGAAGGCGATCAATAAAATATCGCCTGCTTTCGTCTGGGCGAAATATGCCGATCGTTGCCGCGCCGCGGGCATGACGTCTTCGCGCCTGATCGTCTCGTTCGATTGCGATATCGATGACGATATCGATGTCGCCTGGTCCGTTCATGAACGTCTTATGTCGATAGGCGTGTTGAGCGCTTATGCCGTGCCCGGGGCGCAACTCGAAAAGGGGGCGGCGGTTTATCGCCGCATCGCCGATACAGGGGCGGAGTTTCTTAATCACGGCGGGCGGGCGCATACCTATTTCGATTCCTCGCTCGGCGAGCATCGCAGCTGCTTTTTTTATGAACAGCAAACGCGTCAGGATCTCGAAGAAGATATCCGCCTCGGTCACAAAATTGTCGAATCCGTTATCGGCGTTACACCCACGGGCTGGCGCACGCCGCATTTCGGTTCGTTCCAGGAACCGGATCATTTCGATTTTCTGTATGGCCTGTTGGGGGAGATGGGCTACCGCTATTCTTCGTCCGCCATGCCGGTGACGGGGCTGCGGCGCGGCCCGTCGATCGAAGAAAAGGGCGGCATCACGGAAATCCCGCTGACGGGTCCGTATGATTATCCGTTCATGAATATGGATAGCTGGTCTTATTTCCACACCCATGGGGCCAAGGGCGCGGATGCCTATCTTGAAAGCTGCAAAAACCTCGCAAAACTGGCAGAAAACCGCCCCGTGCTGATTAACATTTATGCCGATCCATGCCATATTGCCGCCCATGACGGGTTTTTTGACGGCGTGCGGATTTTGGCCGACGCCGCAACCCCGACAGGGTTTTCGCAATTTTTGCAGGATACAAAATGAAGATTTACGGCATTCATCACCGCCGCTTTTTCAATGACCGCCCATGGTACATGCCGCGCATGTTGTGGCGCGTGGTCGTGAACCGCGCCAACCCGCGCAGCGAAGATTACATGAAGGCTTTGTTCGCTGAAAAATTCCCGGATGGCATCTATCTGGGGGACAGCTTTCCCGAAGCTGCCGTGCCCGAAGACCGTATCGTGCTTCTTTACGCCGATGCCAACGGCATGGGGTATGGCGGCATCGAACTGAAATGCTTCTTCGGGCATCAGGTTGAAACTATCAATGGCCGCCGCCGTCACGTTCATCTGACGTACGGTCACTGGGCGCTGCTGATGGTAAAACGCTTTCTTGAAAAATCGATCCTGCCTGAATTGATTGTAACGCCGTTCGTATTTGTGACCGCCGCCGTTCTCTGGGCCGGCGATGCGCTGAGAGGACGTGCGTAATGAGCAACAAAGCCATTTCCAACTGGTGGGCGCAAAACCCGATGACCTACGGCGACGTCCACGGGCAGACGGAGTATAACGACGGCGCCCACAACATGGGCACGCCTGAATTTTTCAAACGTCTCGATCAGGAATTCTATAGCTGGAACCATCCGCTGCACGGTGAACGGAAATTTGAAAAAATCTTCCCGTATGACCGTTTCAAAGGCAAAAAAGTGCTCGAAATCGGCTGCGGTCTGGGCACCATGCTCATGAACTGGGCGCAGCAGGGGGCGATCTGCACGGGCGTCGATCTGAATACGACGAGCATCGAGCAATCGAAACAGCGTTTCAAGCTTCTCAACCTCGACGCCACGATCCAGCAGGAAGACGCCACCAGGCTGCCTTTTGACGATAACAGCTTCGACTATGTTTATTCGTGGGGTGTGCTTCACCATTCACCGAATATTGACGTTTCGTTCAAGGAGCTGTTCCGCGTGCTCAAGCCCGGCGGCGAATACGGCATCATGCTCTATAACCGTCACAGCCTGTATCAGGCGTACTTTATCGACTGGATCGAAGGGTTCCTGCACGAAGAACATCGCCATCTTGACCGCCTGACGCTCTGCAGCCGCTATGGCGACGGGCACGATAAAGAAGGAAATCCCCACACATGGCCCGTGACCGAAGCGGAAGGTCAGGCGATGCTCGCGCCCTATACCTCGCGCGCCGATGTCACTCTTCTCGGCACGGAAATCGATACCGTTCTGCGTTTGCTGCTGCCGGTGACGAACCGTTTCATGCCGCGCGGCTTCCGTAAGGCGCTGGCGCGCCGCTGGGGCTGGAGCCTGTGGTTCCACGGCCAGAAAAAAGAAGGGTAACGCGTCATGTGCGGCATAGCCGGCCTCGTCGCTCGACATTCTCCGGCGCAGGCAGCGGCCACACTGGATAAAATGCTTGGCGCGATCGCGCATCGCGGCCCGGACGGCAGCGGCACCTTCATTCAATCTTTTGCCGATACAACGCTCGCCATGGGGATGCGCCGTCTGGCGATTGTCGATATCGGCGGCGGCGATCAACCGATCGCATCGCCTTCCGGGCAACAGATCGTCATGAACGGGGAGATTTACAATTTCCGCGCCTTGCGCGACGCACTGCCCGATTACCCGTTTAAAACCCGTTCCGATACCGAATCCGCGCTCGCGTCCTTCATGCAAAAAGGTTTGCGTGCCGTGCAGGATTGGCAAGGCATGTTCGCCATGGCGATCTTTGATCCGCTGGCCGGGAAACTTTATCTTGTACGGGACCGCTTTGGAAAAAAACCGCTCTATTACGGTTTCGTGAACGGCGCTTTCTGGTTCGGGTCGGAAATCAAAAGTCTGATCGCCGGGATGGATGCCACGCCGGCCGTCAACCGCGAGGCGATGAACGATTTCCTCGATTTCCGCTATGTGCCTTCGCCGGAAACCATCTGGAAAGATATTTATAAATTGCCGCCGGGGTCCATTCTGACGCTCGATCTGGCCACGCTCGGTAACAGCATTCAGACCTACTGGAGACCGGCAATCGACGCCATGCCGGTTCATGACAATGCGGTGGAAGACGCTTTTACCATGCTGTTCCACGACGCCGTGCAAAAACGCCTGCTCTCCGCCGACGTACCGGTGGGGATTTTGTTGTCCGGCGGGCTTGATTCCAGCGCCGTTGCCGCCGCAGCCAAGGAAATGGGCCATCGCGAGCTGAACTCCTACTCCGTCCATTTCGATCATCCTGCGGCTTTCAATGAAAAACCGTTCGCCGATCAGATGGCGCGCCATGTCGGAACGAACCATCATACGTTGATGCTGACCGTCGATGATTTTAAAAACGACCTGCCGCATCTTGTCGAAATGACGGATGAACCTTTGGCCGATCTGGCGACCATACCGCTGTTCCGTATCTGTGAACGTGCCCGCGCGGATGTGAAGGTTTTACTGAGCGGTGAGGGAAGCGACGAAATCCTTGCCGGTTACCACTACGATAAAACCGCGCGCACCATGGACCGGGTTCGATTTCTGGCGCGGGTCATGCCCGACGCGCTTCTGGGCATGATGCCGTCGGGATTGCTGCGCCGTGTGGCGCGGGTCGGCATGGCCGGTCTTGCGGCGGATCAGGCATCGTTCCCCACGCGGATCGATCCCGTGTCTGCCCGTGCGCTGGCCCGCGTGCGCGCGGAATACGCGGCGTGCCCGTCGTCCGATCCGCTCGAACAAATGCAGCAGATCATGCTGGGGGGCTGGCTGGTCGAAGATCTTTTGATGAAAGCGGACAAGGCCAGCATGGCCGCTTCGGTCGAACTGCGCTGCCCGTTCCTCGACCATGATCTGGCGGAGTTTTGTTTTGCATTGCCCGCACGCTGGAAAACCGGCAGCTTCACGCGTGGCTACACGACCAAACGGCTGCTGCGTCATTACGCCCGCCGCCGCCTGCCGCAAGAAATCATCAATCGCCCGAAGCAGGGATTTCCTGTTCCTTCCACCCACTGGCTGCGCCACGATCTTTCCGCGTGGGCGCGGGACGTGCTGAATGATACAGGCCTAGACGATGTCCTTCCCGGCACAGCGCGTGATAAAATCTGGCGCGAATTTACAGGCGGCCACGACGCGCATGCGGATTATCTCTGGCGCCTTGTTATCCTCGCCCTGTGGAAAAGACGGTGGCAGGCATGACCGCGCTGCGTTTCGTAACCTACGCCTATCCGCCGCTCTTTTATCCGCGGGCTATCCAGATTGCGCTGCTGTCGCGCGCGCTGCCGCAGGACAATCTTGAAATTATCGCCGCCGGTCACGGGAAGATCGACCCGGCCCTTGCCGCGCTTTGTCCGCCTTGCAAAACCGTGCGCCTGCCGCCATCGGATCTGGGGCTTAAAATCGCCGCGCTGAAGGGCGACCGGATCAAGCGTTTCCTGATCCCCGATGACATGTTCCTGCACCGCGGTCCGTTTCATGATTATCTGGATACGCTCGACTGGAATGATGTACGCCTTGTGACGTTCGGCCAGCCCATGTCGATGCATCTCATCGGCCTGCGGTACAAAAAACGTTTCCCGCAGATACGCTGGACCGCTCATTTCAGCGACCCTTGGAATCATGAAAGCTTCGATACGGCCAAAGGTATCGCCCGCATGCTCAATCACACCGGCGAAAATGCGGTATATGATGCGGCCGACCGCCTTGTTTTCACGTCGCCGGAAACAATCGATTATGTGATGGAAGGGCGTTCGCCGCGCCTGCGCGATAAATGCCGTTATGTGCCGCATGTCTACGATCCCGCGCTTTATAAGGATACGGGAAAAAAATTCCCGGTGATCCGCATCGGTTATTTCGGCACGTTCTACGGCGCGCGGCAGCCCGATGCGCTGTTCACGGCTTTGCGTATCCTGAAAAATGCGGCGCCGGACGTTATCCGCAATATCAAACTTTGTTTTTACGGCGCGGGGGACGGGAAACGTTTTTCCGCCGCGCTTGACGGGTTGCACGATCACGTCGAATTCAACGCGGGCACGGATTATTTCACCTCCCTTTCGATGATGCGCTCGATGGACGGGCTGATGGTCATTGATGCGCCCGCGGAGAGCAGCGTCTTCTTCCCCAGCAAGCTGGCCGATTACATCGGCGCAGGCCGCCCGGTCATCGGCTTCACGCCACCCAATGGGGCCAGCGCGCGGATTTTACGCACGCTCGGCATGAATTCTGTTGCGCCTGACGCGCCGGAAACCATGGCTGACGCCCTGAAAGATTTCGCCGTTTCCTTAAATGCCGGGATCGCGATCGATGAAACCGCCCGGCGGCAATACCGCAATGATGTGGTGGCGCCCGTATTCATGCAGGCAATCGCGTGAACGGAATGGGGCCGTTTATTCCACGGCGGCCCAGTCGATAGGATGCTTGCCGTTTTTCGTCAGGTAATCGTTCGCCTGTTTGAAATGCCCGCAGCCGAGAAACCCGCGATGCGCGGATAAAGGCGAAGGGTGAGGCGCCTCCAGCACGAGATGTTTCGTGCGGTCGATAAACGCGCCCTTTTTCTGCGCATACGATCCCCATAACATGAACACGACATGTTCGCCGCGCGCATTGATGGCGCGGATGATCGCGTCGGTGAACTGTTCCCACCCGCGGCCCTGATGCGATCCGGCGTTGGCCGCCTGCACGGTGAGGGTGGCGTTCAGCAATAAAACCCCCTGCCGCGCCCAGCCCGATAAATCCCCCTGGCGCGGCATCGTCACGCCGAATTCGCTTTCGATTTCCTTGTAAATGTTTTTAAGGCTCGGGGGCAGCTTTACGCCGCGCCGCACGGAAAAGGCAAGGCCGTGCGCCTGGTCGGGCCCGTGATACGGGTCCTGCCCGAGAATGACGACTTCTACATCGTCGAACGAAGTGATGTTCAGCGCGTTATAAATGTCGCCATTTTCGGGATAGACGACATGCCCGGCGGATTTTTCCTGTAACAGAAACGCATCAAGCGCTTTCATATAGGGCCGGTCGAATTCATCGCCGATGACGCGCGTCCAGCTGGGGTCGAGTTTGGCGGAGGGGTTGTTTGGCATCCTTATTGTCTGCCACGAAGCGCCCGCCAACGGAAATGCTTTTTCGCCCGGAAATATTTTTGGGCGGGGGAATTGAGGGCAGGGGGCGTATGACCTATCTTAGGCGGGCCATTCATTTTCAGGAGCCAGCCATTATGACCAAAACCGCCGCCTACGCCGCCCAGACGGAAACCTCCCCTATTGCCCCGTTTACGATCGATCGCCGCGAACCGGGCCCGCACGATGTCGGCATTGAAATCCTGTTCTGCGGTATCTGTCATTCCGATATCCATCAGGCCCGCAACGAATGGGGCGGCGGGTCGCTTTATCCCATGGTCCCGGGGCATGAAATTCTCGGCCGCGTGAATAAAGTCGGTGACAAGGTCACGAAAGCGAAAGTCGGCGATATCGTCGGCGTTGGCTGTTTCGTCGATTCCTGCCGCACCTGTCCGGCCTGCCGCGAAGGCATCGAACAATATTGCGAAGTCGGCATGATCCCGACCTATAACGGCAAGGACAAATCCGGTCAGTTGACCTTCGGCGGTTATTCCGAACGTGTCACGGTGGATGAAAATTACATCCTGCATATCCCGTCCAATCTCGATCTTGCCGCCGCCGCGCCGCTTTTGTGCGCGGGCATTACGCTCTATTCCCCTTTGCGTCACTGGAACGTGCAAAAAGGGCAGAAGGTCGGGATCGTCGGTCTGGGCGGTCTCGGTCACATGGGTGTAAAGCTGGCCGCCGCGATGGGCGCGCATGTCGTGATGATCACGACATCGCCGTCGAAGGCGGCCGATGCCAAAAAGCTCGGCGCGGCGGAAGTGCTGATTTCCAAAGACCCCGCCGACATGGAAAAACACGCCAACAGTTTCGATCTCATCATCGATACGATTCCGGTCACCCATGATCTTAATCCCTATGTCGGCCTGCTTAAGCGCGACAAGACGCTGGTCGTCGTCGGCGCGCTCGAACCGCTGCCGGATCTGCATGGCGCGGGCCTGATCATGAAGCGTAAATCGGTGGCCGGTTCCGTCATCGGCGGGATCAAGGAAACTCAGGAAATGCTCGATTTCTGCGGCAAGCACGACATCACCTGCGACATCGAGGTCATCAATGCCGAATACATCAACGAAGCGTACACGCGCATGCTGAAAAGCGATGTGAAATACCGCTTCGTAATCGACATTGCCTCGATGAAACAGGCCGCATAACCACATGAACGGTTTCGCCGCGCTGGGCGGTCTGTTCTTTGCCGCTTTCCTCGCTGCGACTTTTTTCCCCGCGCAATCGGAAATCGTGTTCGCCGCCCTGTACCGGGTCGGCGACCATGCGCCCTGGCTTCTGGTGCTGGTGGCCAGCGTGGGTAATGTGCTGGGGTCTCTTGTCAATTATGGCCTTGGCCGGTTTATCGAGCATTTCCGCACGAAAAACTGGTTTCCCGTGAAACAAAATACGCTGGCCCGTGCGCAGGAATGGTATCGCCGCTATGGCCGCTGGTCGCTGCTGCTCAGCTGGGTGCCCCTTATCGGCGATCCGCTGACGCTGGCCGCCGGGGTCATGCGTGAAAAACTCTGGATCTTTACCGCCTTGGTAACATTGGCAAAAACCGGGCGGTACCTTGCTTTGTGGGTCGCCCTTGATCTTGTTTATGCTTGACTCCCGCGCCCCGATCCGCGAAGGTCGGGGCAGAGGTTATCAAAAGAGATGTTTCTGATCTGTTGTTGCTAGTTGATTTTTTGTTCCGGCGCCCCGTGCGCAACCGGAGCCCTATCGCTTGCAATACTGACGACATAAAGAAACATAATGATTATCCCTTTTCCTAAACCCCGGACTCCCCCTATGGACTTTCATCCCCATGCTCGATCGGTGCTCGACCTGATCGGCAACACCCCTTTGGTGCGCGTGAACAATATCGACACCGGCCCTTGCGAACTTTATCTCAAGCTGGAAAGCCAGAATCCCGGCGGGTCGATCAAGGACCGCATCGCGCTCAACATGATCCAGGCGGCGGAAAACGCGGGTTATATCAAACCCGGCGATACGCTGGTCGAGGCCACGGCGGGCAACACCGGATTGGGCCTTACGCTCGTCGCCACGCAAAAAGGCTATAAGCTCATCCTCGTCATTCCCGACAAGATGAGCCAGGAAAAAGTCTTCCACATGAAAGCCATGGGCGCGGAGGTCGTGATGACGCGCTCCGATGTGCTGCGCGGCCATCCCGATTATTATCAGGACAAGGCCCGCGCCATCGCAAAACGCACGCCCGGCGCGTTCTATGTGAATCAGTTTGAAAATCCCGCGAACCCCCAGACGCACGAACGCACCACCGCGCCCGAAATCTGGGAACAGATGGACCATGATATCGACGCGGTTGTTGTCGGTGTCGGTTCGGGCGGCACGCTGAGCGGCATAGGCCGTTATCTGAAGCGTGTTTCGCCGCAAACGAAAATGGTTCTGGCCGACCCGAAAGGCTCGATCCTCGCGCCGTATGTCGAACATGGCGTGATGGTTGAGCCGGGAAGCTGGATCGTCGAAGGCATTGGCGAAGATTTCATTCCCGATAATTGCGATCTCTCTCTGGTTTCGCACGCCTACACGATCCCCGATGATGAAAGCATCCGCACCGCGCAGGACCTGTTGATGAAAGAAGGCATACTCTGCGGTTCGTCGTCGGGCACGTTGATTGCCGCCGCGCTTAAATATTGCCGCTCCCAGACGGAGAAAAAACGCGTTGTGACCTTTGTCTGCGACAGCGGTAATAAATATCTGTCGAAAATCTATAACCCGTTCTGGCTGAACGATCAGGGCTTCGGCAATGCCGAACTCCCGACCGATACGCTGCGCGATCTGATCGCGCGGACCTACAAAAGCGGGGATGTCGCATGGGTTTCACCCGGCGACACGCTGCAACAGGTCTATGCCAAGATGAAAACCTTCGATGTCTCGCAGGTTCCGGTGCTGGATCATGACCAGATTGTCGGCCTGATCGACGAAACCGATGTGCTGATCACCGTCATGGGAAACCCGAACGGTTTTACCGCGAAGGCGGGGCAGGTCATGAGCGACAAGCTCGTTATCATCGACGTGTCGAAACCGATGACCGATCTGCTGCCGATTTTTGAAAAAGGGCGCATCGCCTCCGTCGTTGACGGCGGCACGTTCCTCGGCCTGATCACGCCGATCGACTTCCTCAATCATTTAAGAAAACGCACAGGAAAAGCATAATGAGTAAGAAAAACAAATACGGCTTCGATACGGCCGCCATTCACGAAGGCCAGCAATTCGATCCGACGACCGGCGCAGTCATCACGCCGATTTACGCGACATCGACCTATGCCCAGGAAGCGCCCGGCGTGCATAAGGGCTATGATTACGCCCGCAGCCACAACCCGACGCGCTTTGCCTTTGAACGGGCGGTCGCTGCGCTCGAAGGCGGCACGCACGGTTTTGCGTTCTCGTCGGGACTTGCGGCGATTGCCGCGCTGCTCGATACGCTGCCGCATGGTGCGCATATCATTGCCAGCGACGATCTGTATGGCGGGACGTTCCGTCTGTTCGAACGCGTGCGAAAAAACTCGGCCAATCTGCGCGTCACTTATCTGGATCTGTCGGATAAAGCCGCGCTTGAGAAATCTATTGAGAACGATACGAAGCTCATCTGGGTGGAAACGCCGACCAACCCCCTCCTGAAACTGGCCGACATCGCCGCGATTGCCAAGGTGGCGAAGGCAAAGGGCATTCTTGTCGCCGTGGATAATACGTTCGCCTCGCCGTATCTGCAGCAACCGCTGGAACTCGGCGCCGATGTGGTGCTGCACTCGACGACCAAATATATCAACGGCCATTCCGACGTTATCGGCGGGGTGGCGGTCACAGGGCGCGCGGATCTGGCGGAGAAAATCGGCTTCGTTCAGAACGCGGTCGGCAGTATCTCGGGGCCGTTCGATTCCTTTCTTGCCCATCGCGGCCTGAAAACGCTGGGGCTTCGTATGCAGCGCCACAGCGACTCCGCTCTGGCGCTGGCCCGCTGGCTGGAAAAAGAGAAGGGCGTGACCAAAATCTATTATCCCGGCCTTGAATCGCATCCGCAACACGATCTGGCCAGGCGCCAGATGCAAAACGGCTTTGGCGGCATGATCACGCTGGTGCTGGACGGCGGGTTGCCGCGCGCGACGCGTTTTCTCAAAGCCACGAAAATATTCACCCTTGCCGAAAGCCTCGGCGGGATTGAAAGCCTCATCGAACACCCCGCCATCATGACGCATGCGACCATTCCGCCGGAAACGCGCGCGCGTCTGGGTATCGATGACGGCCTCGTCCGCCTGTCGGTCGGGATCGAAAACCTTGAAGACCTCAAGGACGATCTGGCCAACGCGCTCAAGGCATGAAAAACCGCCCCTCGGGGCGGTTTTTTATTCGGTTACGATGCCAGGATGTTCTTGAACTGCCACGGATCGGACTCGTCTATGTCCTCGAGGAACAGGTCCCAGCGGTTCGACAGCGGCGTCCATTCCGTATAGTGGCCTTCCACCGGCCCCAGATACGGCTTCTGCACTTCAAGGCAGCGCTCGTAATCCATCTCGTCGGTTTCGACGATGCCGGCGTCCGGGTTTTCAAATGCCCACACCATGCCCGCAAGCACGGCAGAAGTCACCTGAAGGCCGGTCGCATTCTGGTACGGCGCGAGTTCGCGTGTTTCCTCGATCGAAAGGCGCGAGCCGTACCAGTAAGCGTTCCGGGAGTGCCCGAACAGCAATACGCCCAGCTCGTCGATGCCGTCGATGATCTCGTGCTCGTCGAGAATCTTGTGCGTCGATTGCATCTTGCCGCTGCCGAACGTTTCGTGGAACGACAGAACGGCCTGATCGCACGGGTGATAGGCATAGTGACAGGTCGGGCGGTATTCCGGGTTGGCGCCCTCGCCGACGGTGTAATAGTCGGCAATGGATATCGCTTCGTTGTGCGTGACAAGGAAGCCATATTGCGGCCCCGGCGTCGGACACCATGTATGCACCCGGGTCAGCGCGCCCGGCTGGTCGAGATAGATCGCCGCCTGGCATCCGCCGTTGTCCAGCTTGTGCGCGTTCGGCGGCATCCATTTTTCATGGGTGCCCCAGCCCAGTTCCGCCGGCTGGAACCCTTCGGCGACAAAGCCCTCGACGGACCATGTGTTGATGAAGGTGCCCATCGGTTTCGGGACAACGGTACGCTGTGTGTCGCGTTCGGCAATGTGAATGCCTTTCACGCCGACCGCCTGCATCAGCTTGGCCCAGTCTTCGCGCGTTTGCGGGGTTTTGTAACGAATGCCGATATCGTCTGCGATATTGATCAGCGCTTCCTTCACAAACCACGACACCATGCCCGGGTTCGCCCCGCAGCATGATACGGCGGTCGTGCCGCCGGGGTTTTTGCGTTTTTCCTCGCGGATGGTTTCACGCAGCGCATAGTTGGTGCGGCCGGCGTTGTTGCCTTTGGCCTGGCCGAAATAAAATCCGGGCCATGGTTCGTTGACGGTATCAACATACAGGACGCCCAGTTCGCGGCACAGCTTCATGATGTCCAGTGAGCCCGTGTCAACAGATACGTTGACGCAGAATCCCTGTCCCTCCTTGCCGGCGAAAAGCCCTGTGAGAATCTCTTTGTAATTGTCCCGGGTCAGCTCTTCCTGAACGAAGTTCAGGCCACGCTGCGCGATAAAATTCGCGTATGTGTCTTCGGGCTCGATAACGGTAAACTGATCGATATCGTATTCGAAATGCCGCTCGATCAAAGGCAGCACGCCCCGGCCGATAGAGCCGAAGCCGATCATCACAATTGGGCCGCTGATGCGGCCGTATACGGGGTAAGTTTGGGACATCCCATACTCCTCTTCTAGTGGTTGACAGACATATTAGGTAACAAAGCCTTCAATGCATGTTATGTCCCTCTGGGTCAATCCTTTTTGACCCCTCCGGGGAAAATAAAGGCCCCTTTATTCCGGGCGGGATTTTGCCTAGACTTGGGCATGACCGATTTCGACCCGTCCCAGCGCCAATATCTGGCCGACCTGATCAACAAAACCGCCATCCTGAGGAAAGAGCAGCAGACGATCCTGTCCTCCAGCGGCGACAAGCTCGACTGGCTGATCGACATGCGCCGGATCTTCCTTAACGCCGAGGCGCTCGACATGATCGCGGGTCTTTTCTGGGATCATTACGGACGTCTGGGGCCGATTCAGGTGGCGGGGATGGAAGTCGCCGCCGTGCCGCTGGTCGCCGCCCTGATCCTCAAGGCGCGGGAGCGCGGCATCGAAACCAACGGCCTGCTGATCCGCAAGGAACGCAAAATGACCGGCACCGGCCAGTCCGTCGAAGGCGTACCGAACGACAATCCGGTCGTTCTCGTCGACGACGTGGTGAACAGCGGCTCCAGTCTCGAAAAAGCCATCGTTGTGTTGCGCCAAAGCATGATCCCGATCCGGGAAATGTTCGTCGTCATCGATTATAAATCCGAAGCCGGCCTCAACTGGCGCGCCAAGAAAAACCTGCCGGTGACGGCTGTTTTCGATCTTGCCGAATTCGGCCTGACGGTGAATAACGGCAAACCCTTCCCGGTCAGCGACTACGCCATTTCCTGGCGTTATTATTCGCCGGGCGCGTTCCCATTCCACACCGTGCCCAAATCCACGCCGCTGCTGGTCGGCGACAGGCTGTATATGGGCCTCGAAAAAGGGGCGATGGTCTGCGTCGATGCGAAAGACGGCAAAACGCTCTGGGAATTTCCCATCGCGCTCGATCATACCAAAGGCGTCTGGTCGTCCCCCGCGCATCATGCGGGCCGCATTTACTTCGGCGCTTATAACGGCGTCGTGTACTGCCTCGATGCGCAAACCGGGGCCGCCATCTGGGCCAATCCGGCCTGTGACTGGGTGGGTTCTTCGCCGCTGATCGTGGCCAGACACAATCTCCTGTATATCGGCCTTGAATATCAGCGCCACCGCGCGATGGGTTCGAACGCCGCGCTCGATCTCGACACCGGCAGCCGCGTCTGGGAAATTCCGCAAAAGAAATATCAACACGGTTCCGCCTGTTACTTCGAACCGCTCGATGCCGTGATCTTCGGCAATGCCGACCACAACCTGACCGCCTACGAAGCCAAAACCGGAAAGCTGATCTGGCAATGCGACACCGAACGGTCGCTGAAATACCCGCCGGTGATCGATCCCGAACGCGGCCGCGTCATCGGCACGTCGTTCGACGGCAATATATATATCGTCGATGCGATGACAGGTCATAAGCTCGGTGCCATCCACACCAACGATATCTGCTATACGACGCCGCTGGTCTATAAAGGCAAGATCTTCGCCGGGTCGGGCGACAAGCATATGTACATCATCGATGCGGAAACGCTCAAGCTTCTCAAGCGTATGGATTGCGGCTCGCGCGTTTACTCTTCTCCGCGCGTCATTAACGGGCGCGTGGTGTTCGGCACGAATGGCGGGCGGATTGTGGAACTCGATCCCGACACCTTTGAAGTCCTCGCCGTCAGCCAGCTCCCCGATGCGGTCCCGAACGCCATCGCTTCGGCGCCGGATGGGTCGATGATGTACGCCGCCACGCATATGAACGAGATTTACGCCATTCAATGTAAATAATACCCCGCGACAGCAAACGGGCTTTTGCCTATAATTATGGCCATGGATATAGAAAAAAAGTACACCAACGCGGCGGAGCCGCGTTACGCGCTGATCGCTTCCGCATGGGCGATCGGTACGGTGACGCTGCTGATCGTTATCAAATCCGTCGCCTACCTGAAATCCGATTCCACCGCCATTCTCGCCACGCTGACCGATTCCATCAACGATGCGGGCATCTCCCTCATGATGCTGATGGCGCTGCGCTATTCCCTGCGCCCGGCGGACAAAGGCCACCGCCACGGTCACGGCAAGGCCGAGGGTCTGGCCGCCTTGTTTCAGGCCGCCTTCCTGTCGGGCGCGGGCGTGTTCCTGACGCTTTCCGCCCTCGAACGTTTCGCCCAGCCGGTGGACGTGACCGATCATATCCTCAGCATGAGCATCGCCGGGATTGCGATTGTCATGTCGATGCTGCTCGTCGCCGTGCAGAAATTCTGCCTCGCCCGGGCGCCGTCTCTGGCGATTGAGGCCGACCGCCTGCATTACAGCAGCGACGTTTATTTGAACGGCGCGGTCGTGATCGCCCTGCTTGCCGATTATTACGGCGCGCCGACCTGGATCGATCCTCTGTGCGGCCTTGCCGTGGCGTTCTTCATGTTCCGTGCCGCCAAACAGGTGGGAACCGAAGCCGCCGATATGCTCATGGACAAGGAACTGCCCAAGGCCGTGCGCGAGCGCATAAAATCCATCGTCATGCAGCATGACGATGTCCACAGCCTGCACGACCTGCGCACGCGCAAATCCGGCATGGTTCTGCATATCAGCTTCGACGTTGAAATCGACCCGGCCATGTCGCTGCGCGATGCGCATCAGGTCACCCGCGATCTCGAAAATATGATCCTTGTCGATTTTCCGCAGGCTGAAATCATCATCCATATGGACCCTGTGGGCGACATTCATGATGCCCGCCACACGGTGAAGGGGGTGCATCACTAATGTCGGCACGTTCAAAACGCATCGTTCTCGGGTCTTTGTCCGTAATCGCCCTTCTTATCGTTTACACCTATGCGGTGCTTTTCACGTCTTTTGGTTTGAATGCCAGGGAAGAGGTGTTCGCAAAGCGCATCGCGGAAGCGGACGGCGATATCGTTGTCGCGGATATCTATCCCGCGCCATGGGATTACGTCTGCTTCATTCCGCCTTATTCCAGGGCGTCGGAGGCTATTTCAAATTATAAAAAAAGCCCGGCAACGGCTTTTAAGTTTACCCACGGAATCGATCTGACCGCGACGGAAGAGGTGTGGGGAATCGCGTTCGTAACAACCTCCGATGACGTCCAGATGCTGCATATGCATCCCGATTTTTACTGGCGCGGCGGCACATGCGCCGACCGCGAACAGGCCCGCTTGACCGTCGCCGACGACCGCAAAGGCCTGACCCTTCTTTCCGTTCAAAAGGAATAGCCATGCCGCGTGACGCATACCTGACGATTGATGACTCCCCGACGCGCGAAACCGATGCGCTGGTCGATTTTCTGGTGGAACGCGATATCCCGGCAACGCTGTTCTGCATCGGCGGCGCTTATAAAGACATGCATATCGAATGCGAGGGCATCGAACAAAATCCCGGCCCGGTCCTGCGCGCCATCGATAAGGGCTTTTTGATCGGCAATCATACCTATACCCACCGCCGTTCTTCGGAACTTTCGTACGACGACGTCGTGGCGGAAATTGAAAAAACCGAAACCCTGATCGACGGATTATATCGTCAGGCCGGAAAAACCCGCCCGGTCAAGCTTATGCGCTTTCCGCACATCGACCGCGGGGCCGGCGGCTGGGTCGTCGATTATAATGCGGCGGGGGAGCATAAAGCGGCGCTGATGGAATTATTCGGCTCCGGCCTCAACATCACGCTGGCGCCGCCCTCGGATGCGCAGATCGAAAAGAAAGAAAAAATTCAGGACTATCTCAAGCGCGAAGGCTTCGTGACCGATGTCTATAACGGCGTGTCCTTCCCCTGGTATCAGGGGGAGATGAAAGCCTCGCGCGACCTGCTCTATACCTTCTCGACGTCGGACTGGATGCTCAATCCCGATCTCGCCCGCTATTCGCAGCCATGGGCCTATAAATCGCTCGACGCCCTCAAGGGAAAGATCGACAGCGACCCGTGGCTCGCGGAAGAGGGGTCGGCCCATATCATCCTCGCCCACGACCATAACGGTCTTTTGCCGGTGACTAAGGCCCTGTTTTCTCACATGCAGGATACGGGCGTTCGCTTCATCAATCCGGCTCCTTAACCACTTTTTGCATTTTCCAGACAAAAAAAAGGTAGAACCTCCGGGAACCATGGGGGGCTTCGGATCGTTCACCGCTGCAGATCCTCCCCCCGCCCCGCAAATTGGTTAACAAATACTTTACATAATTAATTGACATAATACTAAAACTAGCCTATCTTCCTATAACTTGAAAAAGAAGGCTCAAAAGGGCCGAAAGGGTGTGACGAATGAACGCGATTACAGAGATCCAGCACGAAGGTCTGACAGACCGCGAAATTATCGGCGACGAGGTGAAGACCTTTGTCCAGAACTTCTGGCAGTCGGTTCCGCCGGCAGATCAGGATCCCCGTCATCAGAACGCGCGCAAAATGGCTTTCGGCGCCGTCGGCAAGCTGCAGGATCTCCTTTACATCCGCGGTTACATCAACCAGCCGCACGATAAAGCGCTCGTCGATTCATCCGAGCATGTCTTTAAAAAGATCGATTTCATGGTCAACAGGAACGGCATGTTCGTCAACCTGATCGACCTGCTCGATGGCTATATCAAAAACCGCCTGAATAGCGGCGCCCTGCAATTCGACCCGATCGGCGGCCGTCAGGGTATGACGCCGGTGTCGAAATGGATCGCCGATATCCATCTCATGAAAAATCTGGATCAGCGCTCCAGCTATACGGCGAAACCCGCGCTGGCGGATAATATCGAAAAACCGCGCGTGGTTGCATTCACGCCGCGCGTTCACCAGCCATCAACGGTGGTTACGCCGGATCATGTGGCGCAAGTCATTCCCGTCGGCCTCGCCGGCGCGGCTTCCCCCGCTGTTGAACAACAGCCGGTTGTCAGCGAAGAAGATTGGCGCGCCCGTCTGGCCGAACTGGGTGACACCATCCCGTCCTATCTTTTCGACGCGCCCCAACCGGCGCAACGCGTGCGCCCGGAACCGGTAACGCTCGATCAAATCACGATGCCGGACGATTCAGACAATATCGACTGGAATGCAGTCCTCGCGTCGCTGCCGCCGCAGAACGAAACGGCCGAAGAACCGCAACAGGAACAGGCAAACGGCACCCCGATCGCCGAAGAACTCGAATCCGACATGGCCGCTTACGAAACCGAACGCGCTGAAGCAGAGGTTGATGCGGCTGACGCTGACATCGAAACGATCATTGAGACCGACGCGCACGACGCAGCGCCGATTGCGGAGCCGGAACTGACGGATGCCGAAAGACTGACCAACGCGATCGCGGAAATTCAGGCGGTGAACGCGCAATATGCGCGCACCCCCGAGTCTGAAACCGCTCTCGATGCCGCTGTTGAGGAAGCCGTTGAAATCCAGACCTCCGACGTGGCCGCTGAACGTGAAGAGCGCGAAGCGGCGCTGAGCGAAGATCTGTCCGGTGACGAAACCGGTTTGTCGGAGGAAGCCCTGAGCGCGGAAGTGCAGCAGGCGCTGGAAAATATCGATTTCGATTTTGAACCGGAACTCGAAGCCGCCGCTCCTGCGGAAATAACCGCGGATGCCGCCGCGCCGCTCGATGACAACCGCGCCGCGATCGCCTATGCCGAAGAAAAGGAAATCTCGGATAATAAAACAGTCGCCGCCTTCGCCGCCGATCTTGCCGCCGCCGAAACGTTCGATGCCGAACAGGCCCAGCGTCTCATCGACCGTTCTGTCGAAACCCTCGTAAGCCTCAATGAAGCGCTGCCCGCCGATAGGCCGGAGCTGACGCTTGACGACGTGGCCGATAAATTCGAAGCCGCCGCGCTGACCGTTGAGGAAACGAATGCCGAAATCGAACGCGGCGCTGAAGCGGAAGCTGACGTTGACGCCGGAATTGCCGGCCTGGATTTTGATTTCGATGCCGAATTCAGCAAAATCATCAATCAGGTCGCTCTTGAAAAAGAAGACGCTCAGACACAGGATCACGGGCAGCAGCCTGTCGCTCTTGATCTTTTCGCGCCGAGCCAGGCGGCGATCGCCTATGCCGAAAGAAAAGACAAGGCGACGCTGGATGACGATAATTCCGAAGAGGCGTTGAGCGCCCGCGCACTGCTCGCGCGCATTCACGCAAAATCACCTCTGTGGGATCAGGCGGGTTCGCCTGACATGAGCACGATCAAACCGAAAAAAGGCCTGTTCAGCTCCCTGACATGGTCTGCCGTCGGTTCTTTCGCCGCGTCGACCGCGCTGACGGGTATCGCGCGCTGGGGTGCGACGGGCCTGCTCGCGTCCGCCGGTATGGCGGCGCTGCCGGCCGGTATCGCGGCGGGTATCGCCGTGGCGGCAGGACGCGCCTTCTATGCGAACCGTCAGGAAATTTTCCGCGAAATGGACAAGGCCGACAGCTATCTCGGCAAGGCCGGCGTGCTGACGTCCGGCTTCTTCCGCTCGATGAGCCTCACGCAATGGGGCGTCACGATCGCCGCGGGCATCGGCGGCGCGTATGCCGGTCAATTCGTCGCCAACAACGCCGAAGCGATTGCCGAGCGTCTGGCTGAGGGCGTCACTTACGTGCGCGGCGTTGTCGACAGCATGATCGCCAACCCGTCTCAGTATCTTCCTGAAATTTCTCTTTCCCAGACGCCGGTCAGCGCCGACGTCTCGGCGGTGCCTGCGGATGAAATCCAGCCGCGCGTCGTGAAAACCGTTACGATCACGCCGTCCGATCTGGAATCGCAAAGACTGGCCGAGCTTTTCGGCGGTGAAGCGACACCGCCGGCCGGCGATGATCTCAAAGTGGTCGTGGCTGAGGATGTCAAACCTGTGACGGTCGACACTGTTGCGACCGTGTCTGAAACGACTCCGGTCAAGGCGGAAACGCAACTGCCCGTCGCTTCCGTGACGGCGGCGGATGCCGTTCCTGTCGCCGCCGGAGAGGTCGCGCAACCTGTGACAACGCCCGACACTCACGTCGTTACGGCTGAAACCGCCGACGTCGTGCAGCCGTCGGCCGTGACGCCGGAAGTCATCGTCGGTCAGGATGTCACGGCGGCGCAACCCGAAGCCGCCATCGACGATAAGACGACGACGGGCACGCCCGGCGCTATCGAGACGAGAACCCATGTCGTGGCCCGCGGCGATAACAGCCTTTGGAAAATTGCGCAGGAAGCTTTCGGCGTCAAAGGCGAAGCGACCCGCGACGCGGTGGAGGCGATCATCGCCGCCAACCCCGAACTGGCCGCCAACCCGGGCAAACTTTCGCTGGGGCAGGAACTGATTATTCCGGTCCAGCTCGAAGGCGCGCCGCAGGCCGAATGTAAATGGAGCCGCCGTGCGGTCACCTGCGTCATTCCCGGCCCGTAAAATGGCGGAAACCCCTTTACGCCCGCGCTAAAAACCCTTATCTAAGGGAACAGCGCGGGTGTAGCTCAATGGTAGAGCCCTAGCCTTCCAAGCTAGTTGTGCGGGTTCGATCCCCGTCACCCGCTCCAATTTTTTTTGGGCTTTCGGATCGCTGTTTGATGCTACGTCTTATTCCATCCGGTTCGGTTGCCCGTCGTGCTTTCGCCTACATCGTTATCTTCTTCGCGGTTTTCTTCGCGCTGAATATCCTCACCTGGAAAGCCTACATCACGTATAAGAATTATAAGCAGGGCGTCTCCGTCGCGGCCCTTAATCCTGCGGGCGTGCTTGTGGAAAAGGCGGCGTATTACAAAGAGCGCGGGGGGCAGTATAACGCGGTTTTCTTCGGTGACAGCCGCACGCTCTGCGGCATGCATCCCGATGTGATCGATCCGCTCTGGGGCCGGAAATCCTATAATCTTTCGCATTGGGCGACGTGGATGCCTTCGCAATACGCGCTGATTTCCGACATGGCTCCCTTCATTCCGAAAGATACCGTCGTCGTGTGGTCGGTGGGTCACCAGAATTTCACGCGATCGTCGGTTCACACGGTCTATCCGCCCGGCTGGGCGCGCGGGGCGCGCATGGCTTTTATGGGGCTTAACCCCGGCGAACTTCTTTCCGCGCAACTGTCCTTTACCAATTATCTTTCGCTGATCGGGTGGAGCGACGAATATTTCTTCAAGATCACCGAATATATGGCGATGCCGCTCTGGACGCGGGCAAATGCCGCGCCGCCCGCGTCATCGGCGGCGCCGGTTTCGTCTGCACCAGCCGACCCCGGCGTGCAGAAAATGAAGCGGATCGAATCCGATCCGCAGACATCCTTCGCCGAGCCGTGGTTCGACGACAGCGGGAAGATCGCCAGCGTCGCGCAATATAAACTGAACGGCGCGATGCTGCGCACCGAAATCATTCCGTCATTCTACCGCGCGAAACAGGCCGAGCAGCGTCAGGGCGGAAAAATGGCGACGCTTGAAGGTTTCGGCGCGGGCGAAGCGGAAATGATCCTTTTCCGCGACATTCTCGGCGTCTTTAAAAAATACGGCCTGACGGTGGTGGTGCATGAATTCGAAGAAGCGCCCTATATTTATCAAACCCCCGCCGAACAGAGAAAATACCGCGACTGGATGCGCACGCATGTCAAACCGGTTGTTGAGAAATACGGTTTTAAATATGTTCACGCTGACGAAGCGCAGCTGACGGATGCGGATTATTTCGATTACAATCATTTAAACGACCGCGGCGTGCGTAAGCATAACGCCGTTCTGGCCCGCAAACTGAAGGCGCTGGAACGATGATCTTTACGTCATTCGAATATCTGGTTTTCTTTTTGGGGACGCTGGTCGCCGCGTGGCTTCTGGCCGGGCGCCCGCAATGGCGCATCCTGTTCCTGCTGCTGGCCAGCTATTATTTCTACGCCAGCAACAACGGCATGTTGCTGGTCATCATCCTGATTTCGACGCTGCTGGATTTCTGGCTCGCCCTGAAAATCGAAAATACGGATGATGCGCGGCGGCGCAAGCAATGGCTGATCGTTTCGATGGTCGGTAATCTCGGATTTCTGGGTTTCTTTAAATACGCGAATTTCTTCTCGCAGAGTGTCGCCTCGCTCGTCGCTGCGTCCACCGGGCATGATCCGGGTTGGGAACCGCTCGACATCATCCTGCCGGTGGGCATTTCCTTCTACACGTTCCAGAGCATGAGCTACACGATCGACGTCTACACGCGGCGCATCGCGGCGGAACGTTCCTTCACGCGTTTTGCGTTCTTTATCGCGTTTTTCCCGCAACTGGTCGCCGGGCCGATCGTGCGGGCGCGTTATTTCCTGCATCAACTCGACCATAAACCTGCCTTGTCGCCGCAGGCGCTGGAATCCGCCCTCTATCTCATCTTTGTCGGGCTGTTCAAAAAGGTCGTGATGGCCGATACGCTGGCGGGCTACACGGATGCCGCCTTTGCCAATCCGGGGGAGGCGGACGCCCTGACCGCGTGGCTCGGCCTGTACGCTTTCACCTTCCAGATTTATTTCGATTTTTCCGCCTACACGGATATCGCGCTGGGCTGTGCCCGGCTTTTGGGGTTTCGCCTGCCGCCGAACTTCCGCCGCCCCTATACCGCGACGAGTTTTACGGAATTCTGGCGCCGCTGGCATATGTCGCTGTCCTACTGGCTGCGCGATTACCTCTACAAACCGCTCGGCGGCAACCGCAAGGGGCCGGTGCGCACCTACATCAACCTTATGGTGACCATGCTGCTGGGCGGGCTTTGGCACGGGGCGGCGTGGACGTTCGTCCTCTGGGGTGGGCTGCACGGCCTGTTCCTCGCGCTGGAAAAGAAACTGGGGCTGGCCCGGCTCGCCCACGATTATAAGGGCCGCCCGCTGCGCCGTTTTGTCCGTTCGCTGGTGATTTTCCAATTGGTGGTGCTGACCTGGCTGCCGTTCCGGGCCGAAAGCTGGGCGGACATGGTGGCCATGGGCCGGGCGCTCGTCCGCTTCGAAGCGCCGGACGCCATCACGCTAGGGATGGTGTTCGCGGTTCTCATCATGCTCTGGGGCCTGTTCATCCAGTGGATGGGTGAAATCTGGACGGTCAAGCGGACCGTCCTGCGCCTGCCGCTGCCGGTCAAGGCGGCGGGCTATGCCGCGATGGCCGCGGCCATTGTGGTCTTTGCCGCCCGCGGGGCGCAACCCTTCGTGTACTTCCAGTTCTAGCCTGCAAATACCCGTTGACATCCGGGGTCAGGTTTCCTAAATCGTTGGGACAGTTTTATGGGGCGAAAGTCCCGGAATTCTTAATAGATGAAAGGACTAAGACCAAAATGGCAAAGGGTAAGTTTGAGCGGACGAAGCCGC
>CAYPCP010000001.1:49805-70863 GCA_964409255.1 uncultured Pseudobdellovibrionaceae bacterium | reverse complement strand
CGCGCTGCCGCTGGCCCAGGTGGCGGCGGGCCGCGCGCTGCCGCTGGTCGAGGGGCTATCGCGCCGGGCGTCGTTTTGATGCCGTCTTTCGTTAATCTTGGCGCTTATGTCGATACGGGCACCATGGTCGATACGTGGGTGACCATCGGCTCCTGCGCACAGATTGGAAAGAACTGTCATATTTCCGGCGGCGTCGGCATCGGCGGCGTTCTCGAACCGCTGCAGGCCGGGCCTGTCATCATCGAAGACAATGTCTTCGTGGGCGCGCGTTCCGAAGTGGCCGAAGGCGTGATCGTGGAAACGGGCGCGGTTTTATCCATGGGCGTTTTCCTCGGCGCTTCGACCAAGATCGTCGATCGGGAAACCGGCGAGATTTTCATGGGCCGTGTCCCGGCTTATTCCGTCGTCGTCCCCGGCACGCTGCCCGGCAAACCGATGAAGGACGGGTCCCCCGGCCCGGCGCTGGCCTGCGCCGTGATCGTGAAGCGCGTTGACGAAAAAACCCGTAGTAAAACGGGTATCAACGAATTGCTGCGCGATTAACCATTCCTAACATAAGATTCTTCTAATATTTTCCATAATTTACTTGCCTTCACCCGGGCTGTGATGTATTTCATGCGCGGGTTTATGAGGGAGTAAGCGCGGATTTCCGCGGCTGTGTGTCATCTATGGACGATAAAGCGTCAAGACGGGAAGGCTTTCGACGGGCCGCGGATCTGCAATTCGCGGAGTTCCTGTCGGAGCAGGACATCGGCCGCAACGCCTATGCTTACGAACAGAACCGCCGCGCCTATTTCAAATCCGAAGGATGGCGTGTGGCCGGATATGCGCTCGACCTGCTCATCGAAAAGACGCGCGGAAAATTACGTGACGATGGCGTAACGCCGGAATGGATTCACTCCGCACGCACCACCGAACTTCTCGACAGTCTGACACGCGGCGGCTTTCTCAATCGCAAGGAGGTGGAGGCTCGATACGGTTCCTTCGAGATCTGCATCTGCGATCAGCTTCTCCACGACCTTGGTGAAAATGAATCGATAACGCCCCACTTCCTTAAAAACTATTTCCACTACCGCATCGTCAACGAAAAAGATCCCACCTACACAGGCGCCCAGCGCGGGATCGATCTTTTTAAAATTCCCCTGATACAGGAAGATTTCTCCCTCCTCACTTACGATCCCGCCGAAGCGTTCAATTATTACCTGCTGCGCATGCTTAGAAGCGGATACGCGTTCCTGACCAAACTGGGCGACCGCAACGACAATCTGGCAACGATGCCGGGCCTGAAATGCCCCGACTGGAATGAAATCGATATGTCTTCACCGCGCGGCGTCGAACGTGCGCGGCGTTATTTCGAGCGCATTGAGAAGTATGAGCGCGGCACCACCGCAAATTTTTCAACCAACGATCTGATCGGTCAGGCACGCGTGCACCATCCCCTCCTGAGCAAGGCGTTCGAGGGCCTGGACCACAGCATGGGGTTCCTGTGCGTCATGATCTGCGCCTATACCGCCTACCATCCCTTTCATCCGTACAATATTCCCGGAAAAGGAAAATGGAATGACGCAAAACATGTCAGCGTCGACCAGACGCGGTATTACCGGCTTACCGGCGACGTTCATAAATTCATGCATCCCGGCGCCCGCCCGCCCGAAATGATCCTCGCCCGGCTTCATAAGGAAGCCGAGCAAAACGGCCTGAGCGGACTCAAATTCGACATCCAGACCCCGCCCGTGCGCAAGGATGTCCGCTATCCTTCGATGTTCGAACAGGTGTTCAAATCCTTGGGCAGAACGTTCAATTTATAAAACGCCGCCTTGTTTTTGAAAGTGGCGCTTCTATACTGATTCGCGTATGGACCCGATCGCCCTCACCCAATCCCTCGTCGCCTGCCCGTCGATCACGCCGGAAGACGCCGGCGCGCAGGATCTCCTGAAAAAAGAACTGCGCACGCTGGGGTTTGAGATTTTCGACCTGCCGTTCGACGGGCGCGGCTCCTATCCCGTCAAAAATTTCTTCGCGCGCAAGGGAACGAACGGTCCGCACCTTTGTTTCGCCGGTCATACCGATGTGGTCCATGTCGGTGATGAAAAATTATGGAGCGTTCCGCCCTTTTCCGGGAAGATCGTCGATGGCCACGTCATCGGGCGCGGCACGGCGGACATGAAAGGCAATATATGCTGTTTTGTCGCCGCGCTTGCGGATTACCTGAATAATTACAGCGAAGTCAAAGGATCGATCAGCCTTCTGATCACGGGCGATGAAGAGGCCGATTCCATCAACGGTACCGAACGCGTGCTCGAATGGATGGATGAAAAGGGCCATATCCCCGATGTCTGCCTTGTCGGCGAGCCGACCAACCCGGACACGCTGGGTCAGGAAATGAAAATCGGCCGCCGCGGGTCGCTGACGGGAAAGCTGATCGTCAAAGGCACGCAGGGCCACGTCGCCTACCCGGACCGGGCGGACAACCCGCTGCCGCGTCTGATCAAGATGCTCGACGCGCTCAAGGATCATATCTACGACAAAGGGTCCGCTTACTTTCCGGCGACCAATCTTGAGGTCACGACGATCGATGTCGGCAACAACGCCACCAACGTGATCCCCGCCGAAGGGCGTGCGACGTTTAACCTGCGTTATTCCGACCGGTGGAAGCGTGACGACCTTATTGCCAAGATCAGAACCATCCTCGACGGCATTTCGCCCGACTACACGCTGACCTTTGGCCGGGGGTCTGAAAACTTTCTGACGCAGCCCGGCGAATGGACCAATCTGGTCGCACAGGCGGTTGAGAAAACCACCGGATCGAAACCGGCCCTGACCACCACCGGCGGCACATCGGATGCCCGTTTCATTTCGCGTTACTGCCCGGTGATCGAATTCGGTCTCATCAACAAGACCATCCATCAAGTCGATGAGAAGGTCGCCACCGAGGATCTGGTGAAGCTGACCGCCATTTATAAAGAAATCCTGATGCAGTATTTCCGTTAAGCCCCGCTTAGCACCCGGCGCCCTGCCCCGTTTGCGCCACAATCTATCCTGAAATCACCTTTTTTTCTCCCAAGACCTTCCCCAATCCGGGCGTAGGTTGGAATGCATAGAGAGAACAACACTGATTTAAGGATAACGATCATGAGCAACCAGCTGACACAGGAAAATCTGGCCCGGTACATACCCGACCTCTGGCAGTATGGCACGCGCTTGTGCGCGGACGAGGATAAAGCCCGCTCGCTGATCTGCGACACGCTGGACACGGCGCTGCAGAAACAGTGGAAGCGCCCGGCAAGCCTGACGGTCGGCACGTGGCTGAACATGCTGATGTATCGCGTATTCCTGGCGGATTACGGCCGCTACAGCATGGGAAAACATGACGGCTCGCTCAACGCGCCCTCCACGCAAGGCGATATGCCGGTCATGCCCTCGCTGTGGCAGAACCTCGATCTCAACCGGATGGAGACAGTTCACTAAAGTTTTAATTGAAAGGTTTGGACGACTTTTTCAATTCCAGTATCCCTGACCCTGACTCTCCCCGTATAGACCTCGTGTCTATACGGGGCTTTTTTTACCGGCGTCAGTAATCGATACGGACAAGATACAGCCCGTCCGGCGGCGCGGTCGGCCCGCCCTTGGTGCGGTCTTTGGCTTCCAGCGCCGTTTTAATATCCTCAGGTCTCCATTTTCCTTCGCCGACAAGGCTCAATGTCCCGGCCATATTGCGCACCTGATGATGCAGGAAGGAACGCGCTTCGGTATGAAGGCGGATTTCAATGCCGCCGGCCTCGTCATACGGGAACGATTCGATATCGAACCGGTCGATCGTGCGCACCGGCGTTTTGGCCTGGCACTCCGAATCGCGGAACGTCGTGAAATCATGGTGGCCGATAAGATATCTCGCCCCCTCGCGCATCGCATCGATATCGAGCGGCTTTTTCACATGCCATGCCCGTCCGGAATCCAGCGCGGGGCGCGCGGGGCGGTTGATGATGCGATAGGTATAAAGCTTGTTCTTCGCATCGAAACGGGCATGGAATTCATCATGCACCTCTTCAGCTTTGAGAATGCTGACGGGCGCATCGCCCAGATGCGCGTTGAGCGCCTTGGCCAGATCGAAACCCGTCAATGCGCGGGTACCGTAATCGAGATCGAAATGCGCGACCTGCCCGCGCCCATGCACACCCGAATCGGTGCGCCCGGCGGCATGCAATCGTATGTCGCGCTGGCAAAATCCCGTGATCGCCTCTTCGATGGATTGCTGGACGGAGGGAACATCGTCCTGCCGCTGCCACCCCGCGAAAGCGCGGCCATCATATTCAATCGTCAGCTTCCAGCGCGTCACGACAGCACCGCGCCCGGTTTCAGATAACCGCCATTGATCGCGGCGGCGATATCCATCGGCTTTTTCCCTTCGGGCTGCACTTCGGCCAGCTGCAGCGCGCCCGCACCGCAAGCCACAACACCGTCATCGAGGAGCGTTCCTGCCCCGCCCGACCCGGCGGCAACGCGCGCGCTCAGGATTTTCAGGCGCTTTCCGTCAAGGATGCTCCACGTGCCCGGCCATGGCGTAAACGCGCGCACGCGGCGCGCGATCTCTTCCGCACTCTGCGCCCAGTCAATATGCCCTTCTTCCTTGCCCAGCTTCGCGGCGTAGATAACGCCGTCGGCGGGCTGCGGTTCGGAAATTATTTTTCCTTCGCGCGCGAGCGTGTCCAGTACTTCGACGATCATTTCCGCGCCCATGACGCTCAGGCTGTCATGCAGTTGGGCGCTGGTGGTCTCCGCCGTGATCGGCGTCTTGCGAACGGCCACCATGCCGCCGGTATCAAGACCTTCATCCATCTGCATGATCGTGATGCCGCTTTCATCGTCACCCGCCAGGACGGCGCGATGAATGGGCGCCGCGCCGCGCCAGCGCGGCAACAACGACGCGTGGATATTCAGGCAGCCATGTCTGGGCGCATCGAGAATGGATTTCGGCAGCAGCAATCCATACGCCACGACCACGGCGATATCCGCTCCATGCGCCGCGAAGGCGGCAACATCCTGCGCCTCTTTAAAATTCCTTGGCGTGAACACCGGGATATTCAATTGCAGGGCCGTATCATGAACCGGGGAATTCTGCACCTGTTGCCCACGCCCCTTGGGCCGCGGCGGCTGGGAATATACGGCCACGACATCGTGGCCCGCGCCGACAATCGCGCGCAGGGCGGACACGGAAAAATCCGGCGTGCCCATGAAGATGACCTTTAATTTTTGTGGCATCGGATTAAAGCGTAGTGGTTTCTTTGTGCGCTTTTTGTACCTTGCGCATGATCATGTTGCGCTTGAGCGTCGAGAGGTGATCGATGAACAGGACGCCGTTCAGATGGTCGATTTCGTGCTGGACGCAATGCGAGCCCAGATCCTCGAAATACCCTTCTTCGACGTTGCCGTCATAGTTCACGTATTTCACGCGCACGGCCTGCGGGCGCTGCACATCTGCATAATGGCCGGGAATGGAAAGGCATCCTTCTTCCCACAGGCTCGGCTCATCCGACGCCCAGATGATTTCCGGGTTGATCATGAAGATCGGCTTGCGCGTATTGGGATCGTCGCGATAGGCGATATCCATGACCAGCACGCGGTTCAGCATGCCGACCTGATTGGCGGCGAGACCGATTCCCGGCGCCTTGTACATCGTCGCGAGCATTTTATCGAGTTGCGCGCGCAACGCCGCATCGACCGTTTCCACAACCTGCGCCGTTTCCTTCAACACCGGGTCGGGCACGGTGATGATGTTGTAAAGATCAGCCATAGCGTTTGTTCGTGTGTTCTGCATCGTCATTCTCGGGGCCTTCATCTACCGCATTCTGTGGCGCGGTCAAGGGGCGTGCGGCGGACTCGATAAAACGCGGGCTTTCCAGCGCATCTGACGCGGCCACGCCCTGCAATTCCTTGAGTTTACGCGCGCTGGAAAGCACGCGGGTCTCCAGCACGTTGGATGCCTTGTTATACGTGGCCACAGCCGTATTGAGCGCGCC
This sequence comes from uncultured Pseudobdellovibrionaceae bacterium, assembly GCA_964409255.1. GTDB lineage: Bacteria > Pseudomonadota > Alphaproteobacteria > Micavibrionales > Micavibrionaceae > CAYPCP01. The sequence continues at coordinate 64,846 of CAYPCP010000001.1, read as the reverse complement.
GCCGATCTTATCCAGATGGCCCGCGAACGACGACACGCGTTCGAACAGGTCGCCGCCCAGTCTGGCGATATCCTGCGCGCTTTTTGCAAGCTCGACCTGACGCCAGCTCAGCGCGACAACGCGCAGCAGCGACATCAGAACCGTCGGCGACGCGATGACGACCTTGCTTTCCGCCGCAAAATCGACGAGGCCGGGGTCGGCGGACAGCGCGCTGGAGAAAATATGTTCGGACGGCAGGAACAGGACGACGAAATCCGGGCTGCCGATCTGGTCATGATACGCGCGCGCGCCAAGCGCCTTGACATGGCTGCGCACGGCGCGGGCCAGCGATGCGTTAAGGTTGGCACGGCCCGCTTCATCCATCACATCGTCCATGCGGTTGATGAATTCGGTCACGGGCGCCTTGGCATCGACGACGATGTTGAAACCGTCCTGCAGCGTGATCACGACATCGGGGCGCAGGCGGCCATCGTCCGTATTGATGCTTTTCTGCGTTTCGTAATGAACGCCCTTGATCAGGTTCGCTTTGTCGAGCAGGCGTTCGAGTACATATTCACCCCACTTGCCCTGCGCCGCGGGGTTGCGCAGCGCGCCGGTCAGCTTGGCCGTTTCGCTCGACAGGCGGATCAAATCTTCGCGGATGGCTTTGTCCGTGCCCTGCAATTGATCGACGCTGCCTTTGAGCTGTTCGAGATATTTTTCGACAGGTTTCACCATCTCGGCGATCGCGGCGGAGCGTTTATCGAGATCGTGGCGGACGCCGTCCTGCGAATTTTTCAGTTTTTCGTGCGCGAGCAGCAGGAAGCTTTCGGCGTTGGATTGCAGCGCGGATTGCGCCAGCGCCCGGAAATGGTCGTCCATGCCTTCGTCCCGGGCGGCCAGGCGGGCTTCGAGGGCGGCTTTTTTCTGCGCCAGCGCGAAAACCCAGGCAAAGAGCAAAACCGCGCCCAGCACGAACCCCCCGGCCAGCCCCACAAAGAGCGAGGACGGATCGAGGTTGAGATCGGCTAAAATCGTGCGATAATCCATGGTACAATAAGTTCGCACGTTCACACGGGAGAGTTCAATTGAATTCTGACAATTTCCAGTCCCAGCGCGGCAACGCGATGATCTATATCCTGGTCGCCCTCGTCCTTTTCGGGCTTTTGACGGCGGTTCTGGTCCGCCGCAACGCCCAGACGGACAGCGAGAACCTGACCGAGGAGATGGCCCAGTTCGAAAGCGCCCAGATCCTGTCCTATGCTCAGGGCACGCAGAAGGCCATCGATCAGATGATCATGAGCGGCACGATGACGGACACCATCATTTTCACCCGGCCGAACGAGAGCAGTTTCGACAACGGGTCGAACATTTACAAACTGTTCCACCCGGAAGGCGGCGGCCTGACATACAAGGCGTCGGATGCGAAGCTGTTCAGCACGCTCAGCGCGCCGGCGCAGGGCTGGTACATCGGCATGTTCAACAATGTCGAGTGGTCGCCGACGGCGCAGCAGGATGTCATCCTGACGGCGTACGGAATCAAGCAGCCGGTATGCGAGTCGATCAACGAGAAGATCATCGGAACGAAGGCGATCCCGGCGCTGGTGTCCAGCACGCTGCCGGAGCTTCTCATTCCGTCGAGCGCGCCGTCGCATCCGGGGACGAACGCGAATTTCATGCTGACCCACTGCCCGGCGTTACCGGCCCCGACATGCCGCGAGCAAAACATGCTGTGCATTTCGAATAGCGGCGGGACGGAATTCGCGTTCTACGCGATCATCGAAGCGAGATAATCGTCGCGCGCAATTCTTCGAAGCCTTCGTTTTTCCAAGAGCTGGTCGCGATGACTTCGGGCCAGGCGGCGGCGTGTTTTTTCAGCTTTTCGGCGATCGCCGCCTTCATATCGTTGAGCGCCTTACCCTTATCCGCCTTGGTCAGCACGATACGGTACGGCACCGCGGCCTGATCGAGCATTTTCATGAGATGTTCGTCAGAGTCTTTCATGCCGTGACGCGAGTCGATCAGCACAAAGACGCAGCGCAGATTGGGGCGCCCGCGCAGATAATCGAAAATAAGATTGTCCCAGTCGCTGCGCATCGTCTTTGACACCTTGGCGTAGCCGTAGCCCGGCATATCGACCAGCGTGACAACACCGCCGCCCAGATCGAAGAAGTTGAGCTGTTGCGTGCGGCCCGGCGTATTCGATGTGCGCGCCAGATCCTTGCGGTTGGTCAGCGCATTGAGCAGCGATGACTTGCCCACGTTGGAGCGGCCCGCGAAGGCGATTTCGGGTATTTCATCCCCCGGCAGTTGATCGAGCGTCGTGATGCCGCGCATGAAGTCGCAGGTTCCTGCGAATATCTTACGGGCCGCTTCGATGTCTTCGCCGGAGAACGTGGTCATTATTTTTTCTTTTTATCCGCATCAGGACCGTCGCCCTTGATGGCGTGTTCGACGGCTTCTTCGGCGGCTTCGAGTTCGGGGTGGATGGATGGGCCGTGCGCGACGGCTTCTTCCATTTTCTCTTTTTCCTTATCGCGCGTGAAGAGATGCACTTCGACACCCATCGAACGCATGATGATATATTGCTGGATCACGGCGAGCAGGTTGCTGAAGGTCCAGTAAATCACGAGACCGGAGGCGAAGCCCGCCAGAACGTATGTCATCAGCCACGGCATCGCCGCGATGATCATCGCCTGCGTCTTGTCCTGCGGCGGCGGGTTCATCTTGCGCTGCAGGATCATGGTGATGAGCATGAGGCACGGCCAGACGCCGATCATCAGCACCTTCGGCGGGCCCCACGGAATCAGGCCGAAGAGGTTGAAGACGCTGGTCGGGTCGGGCGCGGAAAGATCCTGAATCCAGCCGAAGAACGGCGCATGGCGCATTTCCAGCGTGTTGGACAGAACCTTGAACAACGCGAAGAAGATCGGAATCTGCACGAGGATCGGCAGGCATCCGGCCATCGGGTTGACCTTTTCCTTTTGATAGAGCGCGACGAGTTCCTGTTGCAGTTTGACCTTGTCGTCTTTGTACTTCTCACGCAGTTCGTACATCATCGGCGATACTTTGCGCAGTTGACCGAACGAACGGTACGACGTGTTCGCCAGCGGGAACACCGCCGCGCGCACGACAAAGGTCAGCATGATAATCGCGATCCCGAAATTACCGACCCAGCCGTAGAACGTGTGCAGCAGGAAGGCGAACGGACGGGTGAGAAAATAGAACAGGCCGAAATCGACCGCGAGATCGAAATGCGGGATGGCCCATTTTTTCTCGTAATCCTCAAGCGTGTGAATCTGTTTCGCGCCGACGAAAAGGCGCGTATCGACCGATACGGTTTCACCGGCGGCGATAGTGCGCGCCGCGCCCATCACATCGGCCTGATATTTATCCTTGCCGTTGGGGGTTGTCGGATGGGTGTGCGCGAAACGGTAGGTTACATTTTCGCCCTGCGGCGGAACGATCGCGGACAGCCAGTATTTTTCGGTGATGCCGATCCAGCCTTTGTTCGCGGCGTATTGATCGCGGCCTTTGTCTTCGACGTCGTTATATTGATGTTCGACCAGTTCTTCGCCGATATAGCCGATCGGGCCTTCGTGAATGATCCAGCGACCGGAGAAATCTTCGGGCAGGCCGTGTTCGGACACCAGCGCATAGGGGTGCAGGCTGACGGAATCGGTGCCGCGGTTGGTGACTTTTTGCGTGACGGTAAAACCGAAATCGTTATCGATGGCGATTTTGCGTTCGAACGTCAGGCCCGCGCCGTTGTTCCACGTGATGGTCACGGGCGCATCGGGCGTCAATTCGCGGTTACCCGAAACGGACCAGACGGAATCGGCATCGGGCGTTTTGGCATTGCCCGCGGGAACCCAGCCCATTTCAATGAAACGCGGATGCGCGGTCGAGGCGGGGGACAGGACGCTGACGGTTTCCGTGCCGCCGATTTTGGTGAAATAATTTTTCAGATGCAGGTCGTCGAGACGCGCGCCCTTGAGATTGATCGAGCCAAAGACGTGCGCGTTATCGATTTTCAGACGTTGCGAGGCGGCGATGACTTCGTCACGCGGAAGGATTTTTTCTTCCTTCACCGCGCCGGAGGCAAGCTGCTGCTGCATTTGCGTTTGCGCGGCGCGCACCTCCTGTTGTTTCGGCCCGACGATGAAATGGTCATACGCCATCCACAAAGCGACGGAGATCACCATGAACAGGATCAGGTTGCGCATATCCTGCGGGTGCATCTGGTTACGGTCTTGCATTCTTCTTCGGCTCCGGTCGTGGATGGTTCTTGTAAGGGTTGCCGCGTTTATAACCGATGATACAGGGCGGATCAACGCTGCGGGATGGATGTAAGTTATTCATATCGCTTAGCAATTCCCTGTCCTTCAGTTCGTTCGTCGCTTCCTGCGCGCGCGGGACCTATCCCCTTGTTTTTACGCCTTTTATTGTAGGAATATATTCATATACTTGGAAGGCGGAGTCAATTTATTTCACCGGGTCGACGAACGGCCCCTTATGCCATGGATGGCATTTGAGGATACGGCGCAGCGCAAGCCAGCCGCCCTTCGCCGCACCGTAACGGTCGACCGCCTCCAGCGCGTAAGCCGAGCAGGTCGGGTGAAACCGGCAATTGGAGCCGAGAAACGGGGACAGAAGGTAACGATAGGCGACGATCAGAAATTTGACGACCGATTTCATCGCACGATTTCCATCTTCCGCAGGCACCACGCGATATCGCGCGTGAGCGTTTCATAATCGCACTGCCCGGTTTCAACGCGCCCGATCAGCACAATATCGATGCCGTTTTGCAGCAGCGGCGGCAACACATCCGCGCAGGCCGCGCGCAGGCGGCGTTTGATACGGTTTCGTTCGACGGAAAGTTTTGAGACATGTTTCGTCACGGTAATGCCGTAACGGCGCGAATCCTTGTTTTCAAGGTCTGTGGGCGCGCATTGAATGATGACGGTTTTCGATACCCACTTCTTGCCCGCTTTTTGTACGCGCAAAAAATCAGACCGCTTTTTCAAGCGGTCCAATGTCTTTATATCTTTTTTGCGGGCTTGCATGCAGGAAGGCTAAACCAGCCCTCCCCCTGCGGCAAGATTAAGCGCAAAGGCGCTTGCGGCCATGGGCGCGGCGGCGCGAAAGTACGGCGCGGCCGTCTTTGGTGGCCATACGCGCGCGGAAACCGTGGCGGCGCTTGCGGATCAGGCGGCTGGGTTGATAGGTGCGTTTCATGGTCTTACTTCCTGTATTTTTTCGTATTTCTGGTGAATTCCGGCCCCGGTTGTACAGGCATTATCCCCATCTGTCAATTTTTCTTGCGATTTAACGGAACGCTGGCAATAATGGGCCCCTAGAAGATTTTAAATCAGAGACTTAAGGGCCAGCACCACCATGTATATGGACAATAAATGGAACCCCGTGACCGGCGACGAACTGACGGGTTTCCTCGATCAGGTCAATCCAGTGGGTGGAAAATACAAGGTCAGTGCGGCCACCACACGCGTCGAATGGCGCATGCTGCCTTTCTATGATCAGGTCGCGCTGATCCGCGTGAAAGACCCGGCCTGGACGCCGCGGAATCTCTTCATTTATTACCTGACCGATCAGGGCAACCTGTACTGGCTCAACGGCACGTCCCCGCCGATCCATGAGGTCAACGCCAAGGCGCCGGTCAAGATCACAGACGATAACGTATTGGAATATTTGCGCTTTTTCTGCTTCTTCGTCCGCGGAGAGGAAGGCCCGTTCCTGATCGCCGAGGATATGAACGATACCTATGTGCCCAAGGACCTCGATCCCAAGACGCAGTCGGTCATCGAAGGCACGATCCGCCCGGCCACCTATGAAGGCCGCAACGACAAGGGCTTTTTCCTGTGCGATGCCGTGGTCTATTATTCCAACGCGCTGTTTATCGCCAATTTCGCGGTCCAGCCCGGCGGGATGATCGAGATGATCGACGACGAACCGATCGCCGCCGACCTGCCGATCAAGATCGACGCGCCGGTGTCGTAAGCGCCTTTTAAGGACCCGTTAACCTGTTGAATATATTATTGTTTCTGGCTTCTGCGGCGGCCGGAAATCTTGCGTTCCAGCGCAAATTTTATTTCCGCGAAAGCCCTATGCTATACTTTTAGTATGGGTTATGAAGGAACTAAATAATGAATAAAATCAGGGTTTTAGGGGTAATCGGCACCTTCGTCGTCGCGATATTCGCGCTGATCGACCCTGCATTCGCCGGTGGCGGCACCAGCCATTGTACGAGCGGCACGCTCGGCGGCGTCATCTGTAACACCCTTAAATCATCGGCGGATCTTCCCGACCTGTTTTCCGGGCTGTCGTATCTGATGGGCCTGATCCTGGGCATCATCGGGATCTTCAAGCTCAAGGAACATGTCGAAAGCCCGGGCCAGGTTCCGATCTGGGACCCGATCAAACGTTTTATCGCCGGCGGTTCGTTCTTCGCGCTGCCCGCCATCATCAGAGCGGTGCAAGGCACGGTCGACCGCGACGGCGGCCTTTCGGAATACTCGAACACAACATTCACCGGAAAAAGCTCCGGCACAGGTCTCGACGCCATGATGGTCAAGCTTGTCGGCGACATCTGGGAGCCGATGCTCGCCATCACGCTCGCCTTTGGCTACCTCGCCGGGATCATCCTTGTGATGATCGGCATTTCGCGCTTCCTTAAATCCGAACAGGAAGGCCCGCGCGGCCCCACCGGCATCGGCACGATCATGACATTTCTTGTCGCCGGCGCGATGTTCTCGCTGCATAAGATGGTAGGCGCACTATCCTCCTCATTGTTCAATACGAGCGTTGTAACGACTAAAGCTGAACTCGTCTATCAAGCAGGGATGAAGGAAGGAGAGCTGGCGCATGCTCATGCCGTAATTTCCGCTGTCATCGCGTTCGTCGCACTTCTCGGCTGGATCAGCATCGTGCGCGGGTTCTTTATCGTCCGCGGCGTGGCGGAAGGCAATTCACAGGCTTCGATGATGGCAGGGATGACGCACCTTCTGGGTGGCGCGCTGGCCGTCAACCTTGGACCGCTTATGAAAGCGGTCCAAGTTACACTTGGTATCACGCAATACGGAATCAAGTTCGGATAAGGTTTTATATTACCTCCCTGGTAAAACTAAAGGGCGCCCTTGTGGCGCCCCTTTTTTATTTGGCCGCAGGCGCGTAAACGCGCTATGGCCGCATGCCGGAAATATTGAGATCGCCGGAGCGAGCCTGCCCGCCTGAAGCAAATCTTACAAAGCCTTCTTCCCTTCTTCGCCGGTGCGGATGCGCACGGCGCGGGTCAGGTCGTAGACGAAGATTTTTCCGTCGCCGATGCGGCCGGTGTTCGCGGCGTCCTTGATGGCGTTGACGACTTTGTCTTCGAGTTTGGAATCGACGACGACCTCGACCTTGACCTTGGGCAGGAAATTGACGGCGTAATCTTCGCTGCGCAGGTTTTCCATCTGGCCTTTCTGGCGGCCGAAACCCTGCACTTCCGTCACGGTCAGACCTTCGACGCCCAGCGCGGTCAGCGCCTCGCGCACATCGTCGAGTTTGAACGGTTTGATGATGGCCATGATCATTTTCATGCGGCGCTTTCCCCTCTGTGGCGGTTGTGCTATTGGCTTGGTTAAGAATTAATCCATTCGGTCGTTTGTGCAAGGGTATAAAAATGGCAAAAAACCGCGATTTCAATGCCGATGTCATCATCGTTGGCGGCGGCCCGGCGGGGCTGGGGCTGGCGGCGATACTGGCCCGTCACGGCATCGACGCGATCTGCATCGACCGCGACAAGCCCGCCGACACGCTGACGCCGGCATTCGACGGGCGCACCACGGCCATTTCATTCGGATCGCGCCGCGTGATGGAAGAAGCGGGCGCATGGGGCGCGTTATCCGCCGAGGCCTGCGCGATCGAGGATATCCAGATCCTCGATTCCGATTCCCCCGTCCTTCTCGATTTTCTGGTGCGCGATGTCTCTGAAGAAACGGGGGGCGACGCGTTCGGATGGATCGTCGAAAACAGAAAATTGCGCGCCGCGTTACAACACGCCGTTCGCGCATCCGGCGCGGCGCATATCGCCCCCGCCGCCGTCACGGATTTTTCACGCGACGATCATGGCGTATCGGTCCATCTTAACGATGGCCGCGTCCTGCGCGCGCGATTGGTCGTCGGCGCGGACGGGCGGCAATCCTTCACACGCGAATGGATGGGCGTGGGCACGCGCGGGTGGACATACCGCCAGCAGGCGATCGTGTGCACGGTGACGCATGAAAACCCGCACGGCAACACCGCCATCGAACATTTCCGCCCCGAAGGGCCGTTCGCGGTTTTGCCGATGGCCGACGATGAAAAAGGAAACCACCGTTCATCGGTCGTATGGACCGAACACGGGCAGGGCGCAAAAGACGCGCTGGCGTATGACGAAGAAACATTCAATGCCGCGCTGAACGCGCGTTTTCCGGAGTGGTACGGGACGGTGGCGTTAAACGGGAATCGTTTTTCCTATCCGCTCGGCCTTGTCCACGCGCATGATTATATCGCGCCGCGCATGGCGTTGGTCGCCGATGCCGCGCACGGCATTCACCCGATCGCGGGACAGGGATTGAACCTTGGGTTGCGGGATATCGCGCTTCTGGCGGAATTGCTGGTGGGGGCAAAACGCGCCGGAAAAGATTACGGCGATGCGGATTTGTTGAACGAATACCAGCAGCGGCGCCGCCCCGACAATATGGCGATGGCGGCGGCCACCGACACGCTCAACCGCCTTTTCTCGACAGACTTCACGCCCATCCGCCTTGCGCGGCGCATCGGCCTTAAAGCCGTGCAGAAATTCGCGCCCGCCCGCCGTTTTTTCATGCGGCAGGCAATGGGCGCGGCAGGCGCGCTTCCCAAGATCATTCGCGGGGAAAAGATTTAATCGATTTCTTCGAGGATCTGATTGATGTCCGGCAGCGGTTCCGGCAGCGTCAGGTCAGGTTTTGAAGTAACAATCGCGGACAGGGATTCGTTGAATTTCTTCACGCGCTCCGGGTCTTCCTCGCGGCGGTTGAACAGCACCTTGTCTACGAAAAGATTGTCGTTGGCGTCGGCCTTGTACACGCATTCGATCTGTTCAAGCTTGTATTGCCCGAACGGGTCGATCGACGTGAAGTAAATCCGCGTGGCGGACGGATATTGTTCGACATTCGTCGGCACGATTGTTTCGGGATAAGCCGTGATCTGTTCCAGATAGGTTTTGCAGATGCCGTAGAGCATCGTGCCTTTGCGCGGGCCGCAGGAAAAAATAGAAATCAAGACGATCAGCAGCAGGAAAATCGTAAACCCGGCCATGAAGACTTTGCCGCGGTGATATTGCGGCAGGGCCGGATCGGGCGGCGGCAGGTCGTCATCATCATCCGGCGGGAATTCAAACGGCTTGCGCGGGGGGATGTCTTCGGGCGTGTCGGTCATGGCGCATCAGCGGGCGGCGCGGGATTGGGCGGCAGGTCGATATGTTCGGGCAGCGGCGGCAATTCCGGCCCGTCTTTGCGTTTCTCGCTGGCATGGACGAGTTCGTTGACGATGTCTTCGACCACCTGACCCAGCGCGGAAGAGCGGGTTTCGCCTTTCTCGGCGAGCGCGATGATGCGGCGTTTGATTTCCGAACGCGCGGAACCGGACGGGAAGTTCGCCGCCAGCATCTGGCGCGCGCGGTGGGAGCCGAGCTTTTGATACAGGCGCGAGCGGATCGCCACGTCTTCGGATGACGTGGACAGCGCCCAGATTTCGATCGGGCCGAGCGTGTTGAACAGGAATTGTTCATAGCGCCCTTCGACCGTTCCCAGCACGAACAGCACCGGCGCGCCGCCCGGCTTCGGCCCGGTCAGTTTATAGCGGATGATATTGCGCGCCGTTTCGGACAGGCCGAAACGTTCGCGGATATTGTCCACGGCCTGATCGGAGATGGCGGCGCCGAGAATCCAGACGCCGGTGGCCAAGTCGATCATGTCTTTGTCAAAGTCGTCGAGAAGCTGCGAGGAGAGCGCGATCTGCACCCCGCGCTTACGGCCCTCGCGCACGTCGCGGACAAGCTGCGAGCGCACGGACAGCGAGCCGCCGGTGCGGTGGAATTCGTCGTAGCAAAGGCGCTTGGGCGTTTCCATGATGTCCTGCAGGCGCAGTTCATGGTAGTGGCGGTATTTTTCCGGTATGTGCGAAATCATTTCCGGGCCCATCCACCATCCGCGCACCAGCACGTGGCGCGCCAGAAGATACATGACCGATGTCTGACGGTCTGCCGTATCGTCGCCCTGCGGCGAGACGTCCATCAGATCGAGCGAGCAGATACGCGCGTCGGACACATCGAAACGCGACACGCCCGCGAGAATCGGGAATTCGCGGATGGAAGACGTCACCATCCGTTCGAACGCGGTAATAACGTTTTCAGCCGTCGGGCCGACCGAGGTCTGTTCGAGCAGCGAGCGGATCTGCGGACGGCGGGACGCGGTGATCGCATCGGCCAGCGTCGGTGACGCATGGCGCTGCGCAAGGATGGCGATGTGCGTTTCGCCGATATCGAACATGCGGTCGACGACATCCCACCAATAAGGATCGGTCGGCAGGTTGAGATTGTGGCGCTGGAGCGCCTCGTCGACGAACGGATCGAGACGCGGCAGATACGGGCGCGGTTCGGCGTTGGCCGCCGTGTCGTCGCGCCAGCGGAACATTTCATCGACGACGAGGCCGGCGAGCTGCTGGATACCGTCATAGGGCCGGTCATAGCCCGGCGCGGTACAGAGCAGCGTCAGAAGCTCGACGAGATAGCTGCGTTCGTCGATGAGCGGATAACGGCAGCCAAGCTGGGTATCGAACGGGTTGACGGCGAACTCGCTCGTCATGCGCATGCGGTAATGGGCCGCTTCGTGCTGGCGTTCTTCGGGAAGCGCTTCCTTGATCAGCGAAATCACGCCCGACGACGACGGGCCGATATCGATGATGGCGATGTAGGGCAGTTTCGAAAGACCCGGCGTCAGGCAGGTGCACATGTTCATCGAGTTCAGAAGAACCGACTTACCCGCGCCCGGCTGCGCGAACATCAGATCGAACCATGTGGTGGTGACGTTCGTCCCGGTCTGGTACGGCCAGACTTTCCCGTCCGGCGTGCGGAAAAGCATCGCGCCTTTTTCAAACGGGGAAGACGGGCGCTGCCACGGCATCAGCTTCATGACTTCGAACATCGGCGCGATCGCGACCGGCGCCGTGCCCGCGCAGTGAATGCCCATGGCCGACGACATCACGCAATCGAGCGGATCGCCGGAAAATTCCGACACCTGACAATACCCCCAGGATTCAACGGCCTGGATCAGGTTCGACAAGCGGTCCTGCAGCAATTTCGGATTATCGCGCGGCGCCCATGTCGCGAACGATATGCGCAGGCGCACGACGGGTTCCTTCCGCGCCATGCGCTGAAGCCCCTCGATGGAATATTTGATCTGTTTGTTGAGCGCGTTGGTGACGCCCAGAATGGTCGCGGCAAAGGCGCGCAGCTGCGTGGAATAGGCCCCGCCCCCTTCGATCATGAAGGAGATGCGGTACGGCGTGCCGGATTCGAACAGGCGGTTGAGCAATTGCGGGAACGGGCTGGGGTCCATCGGCGCCAGCGTGATATCGGCGCCGGCCCAGAGTTGATCGCCGATGCGCACGGTGTATTCGTTCATCGTATAGGCATCGGACAGTGCCAGTTGCTGACGCAGCGACGGCCAGAGAATTTCCGACATATCGGTTTTCGACAGCGGCGCGCGCGGCGGCATCGGATCGCCCGGCAGGCAGGCGCGCCAATCGTCATGCGCCTTGGTCGGGTACAGATTGTTTTTCACGGCGCGCAGCGCGTCATGCACGCCCATCACCTGTGCGCTGATGCCCAGTTCGTCGAGCGAGGACATGACGGCGGCCACATAGCTTTTGTGACGCGTGCGCAGGCCGTCGAGCGCAGCCAGCGGAAATTGCGCGTAACCGGCGGAGACCCATTTTTTATTCTGCGCGTCTTTCGCCGCGCGTTTGATTTCGTTCTTGGTCAGAACGGACGGGCGCGTCCAGAGAACGAAGTAATATTCCTCATACGTCAGGAAGCGCGAAAGGTGGCGCACGCGTTCATCGAAAATATCCTTCACCTCCAGCCCGATCGCCTCGGCGGACATGCGGGACGGCTTGATCAGTTTTTCGAGATGCTGGGTAATGCGGTTTGGATCGCGCGAGAAGTAAACCTGAATGGCGTGGCCCTGACGGTCGAACCGCGCGCCGATCTTAATCGTCGAACCTTCGATGAGGTAATTATATTCTTCCTCCCCGATGATCTGACGGGAACCGTCTACCTTGAGATAGGTGACGAGCGAGCCGTCGGAAGCCACCATCGTCGTTTCATCGTCGGCAGTCTCAAGGCGGATGAACGCCTCCAGCGACTGCTTGAGCGATATTTGAAACGGGGCCAGAAGTTTATCAATAAAACGCATTGAGGGCGGCAGGTCCGAGGGCAAAAAATATGTATTAACAGGGTATTATACTATGCCCGGGGCGGCTAGTGAAAATTGGCCCCGGCGCGCCCGCCGCTTGACAGGGACGGCGTCGCAGACCTACGAATTGAATCTTTAAGGAAAATAGAACGATGAACCCCTCGCCCGACCCGTCCACCGCCGCCAAGACCGCCGGGATTTTCAGCCTGCCCGTTCTGGTGTGCGCGTTCGGGTATTTCGTCGATGTGTACGATATCTGGGTGTTTGCCTCGACGCGGAACGCGTCGCTGCGCGATCTGGGATTTTCGGGCGACGCGCTGTTCGAACAGGGCGTCTATCTCCTCAACATGCAGATGGCGGGATTGTTTCTCGGCGGGCTGGTTTTCGGCGTTCTGGGCGACAAGGTCGGGCGGACGAAGATGATGTTCCTCTCGATCCTGACATACTCGCTGGCCACGTTCCTCAACGCCTTTGTCGGGGATATTCATTCCTATGCGGCATTGCGGTTTATCGCGGGTTTCGGGCTGGCGGGGGAACTGGGGCTGGCCATCACGCTGATCGGCGAATTGCTGCCCACGGAAAAACGCGGGTACGGCACGGGGCTTGTCGTCGGGTGCGGCGTTCTGGGCGCGGCGGCGGGCGCCATGGCGCACATCGTGTCATGGCAGGATTGTTATATTCTGGGCGGGGTGTTCGGGTTCGTGCTGCTGGCGTTCCGTCTGAAGGTCGCGGAATCGACATTGTTCCTTGAACAGAAAAAAGACGAAATCCGCGGCAGAATATCGATGATCTGGCAGTCGCGCCGCCGTTTTATCCGGTTTTTGCAATGCATCGCCATGATCACGCCGATCTGGTTCGTGGCCGGAATCCTTATCACCTTTTCCACCGATATCGCGGCCCAGCGCGGCGACACGGTGATCGCCACGGCGACCATGCTGATCTGGTTCAATATCGTCATGGCCAGCGGCGATTTCGCCAGCGCGTGGATCAGCCAGTTTTTGAAAACGCGGCGCAAGGTCATTATCGCCTGCACGGTTTTAAGCGCGACCATGTCGGCTTTCGTGTTGTTATGGCCCCATCCGTTGAGTGAGACCGGGGTTCTGGTGTCGTACTGCCTTTTGGGGGCGGGATGCGGCGTGTGGGTTCTGGCGATTACGGCGGCGGCGGAATCGTTCGGCACCAATCTGCGCGCCACCGTGACCACGGCGGTGCCCAATTTCGCGCGCGCGATGACGATACCCATGACGCTGGGCGTGAGCGCGCTTAAACCCTATCTCGGTCTGCCGCATGCGGCGCTGGCGATCGGGATACTGGTGTTCGGCGCGGCGTTATGGGCCGTTTTCCGCATACCGGAAACCGTGCATCAGGATATGAATTTTATCGAAGAATAACCCGCCCTAAGCGGCCAGTTGATTGACGCGGGCGTAGAAGGTCTTCCATTGATGCGGCGCCTTCGCGCCGAACGGGCCGTCTTTCGAGCGCCAGTAGGCGAGGATCTGCGGGAACTGATTAAATTCCAGATCGCCTTCCTTGATGATGCGGCGGTCGAGCGGGAAGAGGCGCACGCCGTCAAGTTTCTGGCCGCGTATCGCGTAATGGCGCGGGCCGATGAAATCGCGCATCACCGTTGAAAGAATATAAGGATCGTCGGTGCCCAGGCGCGCTTTCGCTTCCTCGCGGCGGTCCATCAAAACCTTGTAGGCGTTTTTGGCCGCTTCGGCCATCGGGCCTTGTGAAATGCGCGCCACGTAAATCGCGCGCGCGACATGGTGCAGGTCGGCCTGCTGAATTTCCGGGAGCCAGACGAGCACGCCGGAGCGCATTTCGCTGGTTTTTTCGAGATCGAAACATTGCTGGCAGAAAATGCAGGACGTGGCGAGGTTATCCGCGTGCGTGTTGGCCGCGTTACCGTCGAGCGGCTGGACATCCTGATATTTGTGGGATTCAAAACCGCAGAAGCGGCAGGTGTGTTCGTCGCGTTCGAGAATTTTTTGCTTAAGCTCAAGCGAAACGGCGGGAGGCTGCGCCCCCGAAGAAAGCTGAGGATTGCCCGCGCGTTCGCGGGCAATCCCCAGGGTAATCGGCAAAAGCTGCATCAGTTACTGAACGTTGAACTGAACTTTGTTCAGCTTGGCTGCGGAAACCGCCGTGCCGTCGTCGCCGATGGTTTGAAGCATCGCTTCGTATACGATCGGCAGGGCGAACAGACCGCCACCGGCTGCCAGACGCACAGCGCCGTGTTGCAGCGGGGTCTGACCCGGATTTTCAACGTGGTCTTTAATTTTCAGGATCCCGAGAACCCCGAGCAGAATGCCCATCATGTAGGACACCCCGGTCAGAAGACCCGGCAGGTCCGCGATGGACTCGTTAATGTTACGCGCGATTTTGCTGAAGTCGTTACCCGACCCGCCGCCTGCGTATGCGCTTTCAACGCCGCTGATCATTCCTACGAATACAGCTGCGCCGATGTGCAGCGATTTCTTTTTCAAAAACTTAATCATGTTGACCTTCTCCTTTTGCCTTTTACACCAGTTAAACTTGTTAAACTCTCTCGCGGTGCGG
>CAYPCP010000001.1:0-49795 GCA_964409255.1 uncultured Pseudobdellovibrionaceae bacterium | reverse complement strand
GTCCTGTTTATCAGTTACAGGACCAGTGTACACCATTTGGTTCGCACAATGCGATTTTGCCCTCACGACGATGGGGTGGATAGGGTTTTAAGCCCGTTCGATCCTGTCCTGTCGTCATAATTATATTTAATCACAATCGATCCAAATAAGGCAAATTTGTGAGAACGCCTTTTGCCAAACTTGGTATAACATATTGATTTAAATGTGTTTTTTAAGGTAATTTATTTTATGGAATTTGGGCAGCGCTTTTCCGAATTAAGGCGCAAATGTGGCAAAAGGTCTTTTTGGGACCTTTTCGCCTACTGATTGATGCGCCCATTGGTGCCCTGAACGACCCAGCGGCCGCCCGCGAAACTGATCGCGGTGATGCGGCCGATCCCGTCGAGCGTGTCGCCAACGCTCACGCCCTGAATATTGTTCGATCCGGCGCGCGATACCCAGGCCTTGCCCGGCTTCGCGGCTTTGAGCTGCCAGGCGCCGCCGCGCGATGCGGTGGACGGTGCGGCGGCTTTTTTCGGCGCGGCCTGTTTCGGTGCTTCGGCCTGTTTTACAGGCGCGGGTTTTTGTTCGGCGTCCTGACGCGGCGCGGGCGCAGCTTCACGTACAGGTGCCGGGGCCGGTGCGGCGGCGGGCACTTTCGCGATTTCGGATTTCATCTCTTCGCGCATTTTCGCGAATTGATTTTGCATTTCCTGACGCATGTCGCTGAGCTGCTGCTCGCTCACGCCGGATGATGCGGGCGCTGGCGCGGCAGCGGGTGCAGGCGCGTTTTTGATTTCTTCCTTGATCTGGCTGAGCGCGGTTTTCATTTCCTCACGCACGGCGGTGATCTGCTGCGTCACCTGTTCGTTCACGGCGGCGGCGTTGTTATCGGCCGACGGCGCGGGAGCGGGCGCGTTTTTCACTTCGTCGCGGACGGAAGCGATTTCGTTTTTCAGTTCGTCGCGCAGCGCGTTGATCTGATTGTTACTGTTGTTATTGATCTCGTCGATACGCGTGCCAATCTGGGAGAAGCCCTGGATGATGCTGTCCATTTTCTGGTTCAGCTCAGCCGTGGCGGCTTCGGCGGCGGCGAGATTTTCGGGCGGCACGGGCACGACAACCTGCATCGCGGCAGGCGGCACGACTTCAGGCGCAGGCGGCGCTTCCACCACAACATCCGGCGTCGGGGCCGGGGGAATAACGTCGGCGGCAGGCGGCGGCACAGGGGCTGGTGTTTCTTCGCCAAACGCGTCTGCGGACGCGTTTTGCTGTTCGCGCGCGGCAAGGCGGGATTTCAGCATCTCTTCGGCCTTGTTCGGCGCGTCGTCGTTATTGCTGCTCCGCGCGTCGATCGAATAAACGGGCGTCGGCGGCGATTGATCGGGCGAGCGCGGAACCTGCGCGCCATCCGGCGCATTCGGGTCCGGCATCGGCGTCAGGACCTCGGCGTTCGCCTGTTCTTCGGGGCTCATCGCTTCGGGCGGCGTGACGGGCGCGGGCATCGGGGGAACATTGTCGCCCGCCATGTCCGGACCGTCGAGCAGCGCGGGATTGTTTTCATCGGCCGGAATCGGCGCGGGCGCTTCAGGCGGCGGCGGCTGATTGTCGCCGAACACAGGACCGTCGGTCGCGCCTGTCATGCTGAGCGCCGTCGTGAAGTTTTCGATCATCTGCGGTTTTTTGGTGACGACCTGCCAGACGAGAACGCACACGCCGACGATAACGGCGCCGGCGATCACCTTGGTATTGAAGCTGAGATCGAGGCCGCCTTTTTTCTTTTCTTTTTGCGCACCGGCGCCAGTGAGGGGAGCGGCCACGCCGTCTTCTTCCTCATCTTCCCAGTCTTCGTCGCCGAATTCATCGTCGAGATAGGCCATGTCGTCGCCATCGCCGCCGCCGACAGCGTCGTGATCCGCGTCGGCGTCATAGGCCGCATCGTCGCCGAGATCGTCCGCGTATTCGTCGCCGAATTCATCGTCGATGAATTCATCGTCGAGATCGTCGGTGAAGGTCGGGTCGTTTTCGGGTTTTTCCTGCATCGTCATTATCCGGCAAAGGCCGCGCACCGTAAGGCCGCTGGCTGTTTTTTAAGCTTTCCTTTTATCGGAAAAGCCCCGTCGCTTCAAGGCGCTGGGGATCATTGTATACCGGTCCCGGTGGTTTGCATGCCGGAACCCGCGGAGGGGCTGGTGTCGCCAAAGGGGAAAGCCGGGACAAAGGGCTGCTGAAGCTGCTGGAATTGCTGCATCTGGATCAGGCGGTCCTGCTCGCGCTGGTTCTGTTCGACGAGGTCGTCGCCCTCGATCACCGGGGAGACGAACAGCACGCCGATCGGCGTTCCCGCCGCCACGCGCAGCATCGGGCGGGTCGCGTCGGCTTCGTCTTCGAGAATGTCGCGCAGCTCCTCGCCCGCCTCGGCGATACCGGAGGCCACTTCCTCGCGGTTGTCGCGGTTCGCGGTGCTCTGGACGACGTTATTGTCGGAGATATAAATGCTGGTCGAGCCGGAATCGGAAATCGCGGAGGCCAGGCCCTCGACGAACGCGCCCGCCGCCGGAAGGATAATGCGTTTCCAGTAACGGCGGTCGATTTCCGTGACCATGCCCGGAAGCGTCGTGTTCGGGTCGATCGCCACGGCGTTCGCGCCTTCGGCCACGCCGTCGATCACGACCGTATTGAATTGCAGCGTCAGATATTCTTCGGTCGAACGGAAAGAACCGATCAGGCGCGCACCCGCCAGCGGGCCGGAAGCGATCTGGGCCATGATCGGGCCGGGCGCATCGGTATTCGCTTCGGTAATCAGCTGGGCGTATTCGATCGTGCCCGCGGGGATGATGATGTTTTCGATCTGGCTGCCGCCGACGCCGCCGATCAGCTGCTGCTGACGGGCGAGTTCAGCTTCGCGCGCGGCGCGTTTCTTTTCCTCCAGCCCTTCGAGATAGGCCATCGTGCTGATGCTTTTCACGTGCGGGCCTTTGATTTCCTGATTGGAAAGGACCGATTCCATCTGCATCGACATCGCCTGCGCCATCGCGTTCACGGCGGGGGTTTTCGTATCGACCGGTTCCGGCGGCGCGGGCGGTTCGACCATTTCCTGATTCACGATCTGCTGCTGCTGGATGCGTTCTTCCTGCATGCGGCGCCAGCGGTCGAGAGGATCTTCTTCGGCGGGTTCGTCAACCTGCAGGCCGAGCGTGCCTTTGGGCGGCTCGACCGGCATCGGCACGGCGCTGTCGTTCTGGCGCAGCGCTTCTTCGATGCGGCGAGTGTTTTCTTCTTCGATCGCCTGCGCATAGGAGGCGGAAACTTCGTTGGAACCGGGCGCTTCGGTGACATCGGACGTGCCGCTCAGGCGCGAGGGCGGCAGTTTTTCACCCTTGCCGCCGAACAGGATGACGCCCGCGACGATGACGACGAACGCGGCGAGGATAACGCCGACCTTGACCATCGGGTTGTTGCGCCAGAGGTCGCCGAGCGTGCCTTTCTTGCTGAAATCGTCGAAGCCGCTGTCGCTGTCGAGTTCGTCGAGATCCAGATCGAGGTCGTTATCGACGTCGTTGTCGTTATTATTGGTCATCGAAGAGATCCTTTTCTTCGCTTAGCTTCGCGCGCAGGAAATTTCCCTGATCCGACAACAGCAGGACGGGCGTGTCTTCGAGCGCATAAACATTCATGCCGTCGGCGGAGGAAACGGAGCTTTGCCATCCCGGCGAGAGCAGCGTCAGCGGCGTGCGCACATAGGTGAGCGCGCCGACTTTATAGGCGGTGGTGCGGCCATCGGCGCCCGCCACGGCCAGACGGACGGAGCCGCTCGGCGGTACACCGTCCAGCACGGTGGTCAGCGTCGAATTCCCCGCCGCAAGCTGGGCGGAGCCTTCCATCAGCTGCGCCTGCGCGAAGGGTCCCAGTTCCGGGATGCGCGCATCAACGCGGTAATGAACGGTGTCGCGCTCAACGCGCAATGTAAACGTGATCGGCGTTTTCAGCGTGAGAAGGCGCACGGCCATGTTGCCGTAGGTGAATTTCCCCATCGGCGTGATGCGGATGATGTGCCCGCCCTCTTCCGGTTCGACGACTTCGAAATCGCCGGCCCATGTAATGTCCTGCACCGGCCATGGCGCGCCCGTCAGATCGAGCATGTTCACCGTCGTCACGTGACCGACGGCGGTTTTAATGACGGGTGGCGCGACGCCGGGGTCCATCGAGACGGTCTGCACGACGACTTCGGGTTTCGGCATGTCGTAGGGCGGGGACTGCGCCGCGCGCTGGGTGTCGTCATATTGACGCAGCAATTCGCGGATATGGTCGGGCGACAGCGGGAAAAGGCCCGTGGTCGCGGCGTCGAAGGCTTCCTGACGGATTTCGGCCTGCAGCGCTTCGTTATCGACGTCGGATGCCGGGTTGTCGCCCGGATAGACATCTATATTACGTGTGCCCGCCAGACCGAAACCTTCGGTGTTGATGCGCACGCGGGAGATCGGCAGCGCGTCGTTCGCGGCCTGCGCGGCGGCGGCCTGAGCTTCGGGTGAATCCCCGGGGGCGGAAAGCGGCACGACCGGGCGTTCAGCGGAGGGCGCGGGCGCTACGGTTTCGGTTTCGGGCGACGTTTGTATATAGGCCTGCTGCGCCTGTTGCGCGGGCGTGGACGGCAGCGCGGTGCCGGGCACGGCCTGATCCGCGGGCGTTGTCGCGGCGGGCGCCGGGGATTGCATCGCGGCGGCAGCCGCAGCGGCGGCGGCGTCCGCCTCCGGCGTGGCGGAGGTGCCGTCCGGCAGGGCCGGGACCCTTTGCAAGGCAGCGGCAGCGGCGGCTTCGGGATCGATCAACGCGTTTTCGGAGGGCGCGGGCGATTGTTGCGATTGCTGGGGCGTGACGGGGTCCTGCGCATGAACGCCCCCGACCGCCGAGAGCAGCGAGACCGAGGTAAGCAGCGCAAAAAATCCGTAAAGAAACCGTCTGGAAATCATGTCGAAAATTACCGTACACCTAAAGAAAGGCCGAATGCGAATCTGCATGCCCCGCCCTACCATATCGCGGGAAAGCCGCCCTGTATATGCCTTGCGCGCAGGTTACCCTCAGCCAAGAAAGGCGTCCGATCAGCCCGGCGCGGCGATCCATTGCGCGATGCCGACACCGTTGGGGCTTTCGAGGCGCGGCACGCGCACCACCACCAGCGTCACGATCCAGTAATCGGAACGTGTTTTCGACCCGGATTGATAGGTGAGAACCATGGGGATCTGAACGACCCATTGATATTGCCCGCCGATGATGCCTTCGGATTGAAGGATCGGCGCGCCGCGCGGCGCGGCGGTGACGACCTGGGAATTTTCCTCGATCGATTCGATGATGCGGGCGCGCTGAAGCGCGGTGGTGAAGCTTTCCCAGCCGCGGCGGGTGAAATGGCGCGAGGCTTCCTGCAACCTGCGGCGGTAATCGTTGAAGCCGAAGGTCATGACCTCGGTCGCCGACTGGGCCACCCACGACATCAGCGCGGGGGTCGACAGGTTCGGCTGGGTCAGGGACACCATCGGGATCAGGCGGCCATCCTCGGTCGTTGCGAAATAACGGTTTTCCGGTTGATGCACCTTGACCACGTAGAACATTACGGCAATCAAGCCGACAATGATGAAACACTGGATAACCGCGACGCGCAGCGCCAGGCGGTACCCGTCACGGTAGAATTCATTGCGCAGGACGACCTTGCCCAGCGAGCTGACATCCTTGGCGTCAGGCTTTACCTTCGCGCCTTTTTTCGGCACGCCCGCCGCCGGGCCGCGGGGCGCCGGCCGGATGTTCCGCGGGTTGGCAGATTTATCGCTAGAGTCGCTCATGAATTCCTAATCGTCCGGACAGGACAAAAATGATCTGATTCCATTATGTATCAGATGCGCGAAGTAAAAAACCACTTTATATTGTTATTTGACCATATTCGAAAGGCTCCGCACAAATTCCATAAGCCCCTTCTCCGCGCGTCGGCGGAAATGAATGTGCGTTTTGCTTTTTGAATATGATAAAATTTTCTGTAGTTGGAGAAGTTATAAAAAAATCAGAATGATAATGTGGTCCGGGGCAACAGGCGCCACCAAGCGCCGGGGATGGGGACATGCTTTTTGCATGATCCTGCTTCTGTTCGCGGCCGCGTTACCGCTGACCGCGAATGCCGGCGGCAGCACGGGCACGACAGGCGGTTCGCCATCGTTCGACATCTCCAAGATCGGCACGGGCCTTCCCAACAATATCGGCGAGCAGCTCGTCAATAATTTCGCCGCCGGAAAACTCACGCCGGAGCAATTCACGAACGCGCTTGTCGAAAGCGGCAATATCTCGCTGCCGACGGCGGAAGCGCTTACCAAGAATATCGTGGCCAATATGGGCGCCGACCTCGGCTCTCTCGGTCAGGTCATCAACAGCGCGATGCGCGGGCAGCTGAATTCGTCGCTGTCGACGGCGCTCACCGCGCTGCCGAACCTGGGCAAGATCACAGACATCGGCCAGCTCGCCGACATCGCGAAAATCCCGGGAATTTCGCAAGGGCTGCAGGCCGCGCTGCAATCGGGCGGCGTGCAGGAATTCACCAAGCAGCTCGGCGCGGCGCTCGGCGGCGCGAGCGCATCGAAGCTGATGACCGACATCATGAAGGACACCAAGCTGGCGGAGAGCCTGACCAAAGCGCTGGGCAGCGCGCTGGGCGGCAACATCACGCAGGCGCTGGGCGGCCTGAAAGGTTTGACGGATGCGATCATGAAGGGGCTGAACATCAACCTCAGCTTCAACCTGAACGGCCTGACGCTCAATCTTCTGACCGGAAAGATTTCCACGCAGCACAACATCCAGAACGCCAACGCGATGTGCGAGAAGACGTGCCCGAGCTGCTGCAACTGTCACCGCCCGATCGTCGAAGACCATAAAAACATCCGCGCGTTGATGACCAACGAGTTTGAAACGTACCGCACGTGGCTCGTGTCGAAATGGTATATCGAGAACATGGTCCCCGCGCTCATGATCATGACCTCGCAGATGACCGCCGCGGCTTACAATCAGGTGGAAATGTTCGGCCAGTTTTTCGACGCGAAACACCAGATGGAAACGCAGCGCCTGTTCCAGCACATGACGGCGAAAGCGCACAAGGATTACCACCCGAGCGAAGGCCTGTGCGAATTCGGCACCGCGTCGCAAAGCCTTGCCGCATCCGAACGCCGCGCCGATCTTTCGAAGGTCGCGTTCGCGCAGCACATGCTCAAACGCTCGCTTAAATCCGGCGACGTCGTTTCGCAGACCGGCGGCGATTCCGACAAGCTCAGCCGCCTGCAGCAATTCCTTGATGAATATTGCGACAAGAACGACAACGGCGAAGGCCCGGAAGGCAAGGCCGGGCTTGAAATATTGTGCAAGAAAAACATTCCCGCCGCGCGCAAGAACCGTGACATCGATTTCACCAACACGCTCGACGTGCCGCTGAGCCTCGATGTCGATTTCACCAAGCCGGAAAACACGAATGACGAAAAAGACATTTTCGCCATGTCGTCCAATCTGTACGCGCACGACGTGCCGGAAAAAATGAACCGTTCCCTTTTGGCGAACGACAAGGGCGACGTCCGCCCCGACGCATATCCTTTCTATATGGACCTGCGGGCATTGACGGCGAAACGGTCGGTCGGGCAGAACTCCGTCGCGGCGATCGCGGCGATGAAGTCGCGCGGCGCCAAGGAAGTCGCGCCGTTCATGAAGGCGTTCATCCGCGACCTCGGCCTCGACGTCGAGGAGATCAACAAGCTTATCGGGGAAGAGCCGAGCTATTTCGCGCAGATGGAAGTGCTGACGAAAAAGATTTACGAGGACCCGGTTTTCTACACCGAGCTGTATGACAAGCCCGCCAACGTCGAGCGCAAGATCGCCGTGATGGAAGCGCTTGAGATCATGCAGGACCGCGATATTTACGACAGCCTCCTGCGCGGCGAGGCGATCCTTGCGGTGTTCCTTGAAACGCTGCTTGAAAAAGAGCAGGAAACCGTCAGCAGCGAAATCGCCATCATCACGAAAACGGGCGCGCCCATCAAGACGGGAGGCAGCCCATGATGCAGGAACGCCGCGCCGCCCCCACCCTTGCGCAGCGCGTGACCCGCGCGGCATTGATCGTTATGACGGGGGCGTGCCTGACATTCGCCACGCCCGCGATGGCGCAGAACGGGCTTAACATCACCATCAATCTGGGCAACGGCACCATGAACGCGGGCCAGGCGGCCTCGACGCTCGCCGGCAGCGGCAAGATCAGCCTGAATGATGCGACGTCCCTTATCAATACGTTCACCGGCAACAGCAATGTGTCGCCGACCGCAATGGCGGGCGTTCTGGACAGCGTCATGGGCGGGTCGATTAATCCGCAGACGGCGCTGGGCCTTGCGGGGATCAGCGGGCTGGGCAACATCAGCAACGTGCAGGACCTCGCCAAGGTTCTGGGCAACAGCAACATACAACAAGGTCTGGGTGCGATCGCGGGCCAGCTGGGCGCGGGCGGCATCGCCGACGCCATCGGCAATGTCGCGAAAATCGCCTCGGCCGCATCGCTGGCGACCTCGCTGGCGACCAACCCGGCGTCGGTCCAGCAATTCGTTCAGGCGGCATCCACCGTCGCGCCCAACCTGGTGGCGTCCGCGGGCGGGCAGGTCGCCGTGGCCAACGCCACCACCAATGCCGCCACCACCGGCAACAACACCATCACCGAAACGAATACGAACAATACGAACACCAACAACACAAATAACAATAACAACAATAATTCGAACGGCACGGGCGGCGTCGTTGCCAACAATCCGCAGAGCGACCCGTTCGTCAACGCGCAAAACAACAACGACGGGTGTACATCCTGCTGTTGCCCGTGTACGCAGCCGATCATCAACGACCACAAACGCATCCGCCGCCACGTCGACGAATTCGACAAGTCGAACGAAGCCAGCGAATTCGAAGAGCATCGCAAGTGGATGGCGCTCACCTTCTTCCAGCAGCACATCCTGCGCGCGATGATGATGATGACGAGCCAGCTGACCGCCGTCGGGATCGAGCAGGTTCGCATGTTCGGCAATTTCCTCGACGCGAAACACCAGCTTGAAACACAGCGCCTGTTCCAGCGCATGTCGGTGCGCGCGCACAAGGATTTCCAGCCGAGCGAAGGGCTGTGCGAATTCGGCACGCTGTCCCGCAGCCTTCTGGCGTCGAGCCGCCGCGCCGATCTGGCCAAGATGGCGTTCGCCGAAGATTCGTTAAAGCGCATGCTGGGATCGGGCGAAACGCAGGCGCAGCAGGGCCCTGCATCCGACAGGCTCAGCCGTCTGGCGCAGTTCAAATTTAAATTCTGCAACATCAAGGACAACGCCAACGGCCTTCAGAGCCTGTGCAAGAAAAGCGCGCCGAAAGACCGCCAGAACCGCGACGTCGATTTCATTCGCAGCATTGAGACGAAACTGACGCTGGAGATCGACCTGCTCGACGCCGGCACCGGCCAGAAAGGCGCGTTCTTCCTGCCGCAGGACGGCGATGACGAGGCCACAAAATTCGCCGCCGTCGCCCCGGCCGCGCAAAAAGACTTCACCCGTTACGTTCAACGCGCGCGGCATGACGGCGAGCTGTCGCGCCTGACTGGCTCGCACCGCATGCCCGGACTGGGCGACGCGGCGCGCGCGCGCCATCCGGCGCTGACGCTGGCGTCCGGCTCTTCCTCATCCTCGTGGTCCGTATCGCAGCCGCCCGTGCCCGTCGACGACATACGCGGCATCGAGAAAGGAAAGACGACGGTTACCGGCAACGCGCTGGAGAACGACCTGTACGACATTTACAATTCCAAGGTCACGCAGATCAGCGCGTATGACTATAAGACCGAGCAGGTCATCACCAAGGACGTGCCGGCCGAAGGGGGCGTCACCATCGAAGGCCGTTACGGAACGCTGACCATCCGCGCCTCGGGCAGTTTCACCTATAACCTGATCGACACGGGACTGAAGGAGCACGACGACGTCTTTACGTACACGCTGAACACGACGCTGATCGGCAGCGCCACGGCAAGGATCATCATCGTTTTCGGTGGCGACAGCACGGGCGGAACCGGTGGAACGGGCGGCACAGGAGGTACCGGCGGGACCGGGGGTACGGGAGGAACAGGGGGCACCGGCGGCACGGGCAACGGCGATGGCACCGGCAACGGCGATGATAACGGAGGCACGGGTGACGATGACGACCAGGCCGGCGGCACGCCCGATGAAAATTCCGTCGGCGCCGAAGATGGCAGTGTCGGCGGTGAAGGCACGGCGCGAAGCAAGGATTATGAGAACGTAACCGCGCTTGTTTCCAACCTGATCGGGCATGACGTCCTGCCGACGCGCACACCGAGCGTCTATGCCGACGGCGATGGAAACATCCGGCTCGATTCCGTTCCGTATTATTTGGATCTGCGCGCGGTTGCCGCGAAACGGTCGGTCGCGTCGAACTCGCTGTCGTCCATCATCGGCGAGCGCATCAGCGGGGAAAAGGAATCCGCGCCGTTCCTCAAGCGCATGATCGCGGAACTGGGCGTGCCGGAAGGACAGGTCGAACTGATCGTCGGCAAGAACCCGAGCTATTTCGCGCAGATGGAAGTGCTGACCAAGAAAGCGTACGAAAACCCGGTATTCTACACCGAGCTGTACGACAAGCCGGCCAACGTCGCGCGCAAGGCCGCCGCCCTTAAAGCCATCGGCATGATGCAGGACCGCGACATTTACCAAAGCCTTCTGCGCAGCGAGATGATCGGTTCAGTGCTTCTCGAAGCCCTGCTGACCGAACAGCAGACCAAAGTGAAAAGCAGAATCACGCCCGAAGGCGGGCCCGGACTGAAAATCATGAATCAGGGAGGAACGCCGTAATGACGACCTTCCTGCGCAGCCTGTTCGTCGCATTTGTTCTGATCGCCGCGCCGGTATCGGTGGGGCCGGTCGCCGGTCCGTCGCCCGCGATGGCGAGTTGCGGTTGCGGCGCGTGTTGCGACCCGATCAAGACCTGCGCCAAGACGTGCGTATGCACGTCCAACAAACAGACCAAGATCACCACCGACCACATCACGGAGGCGTTCCGCCGCCACCGCCAGTGGATGGTCGATATTTTCTTCAAGGATGACCGCGTCGGCAATTCAAGCGACCACCACACGATCCCCGGCATGCTGGCCGCGATGCAGATCATGGCCAGCCAGTTGACCGCGACGATGAATCTGCAGGTGCTGATGGTCGGTTCGATGCTCGACGCCAAGCACCAGATGGAAACGCAGCGCCTGTTCCAGATGATGACGGCGGAAGCGCACAGGGATTATCAGCCGAGCGAAGGCCTGTGCGAATTCGGCACCGCAACGCAGGGTATCGCGACGGCGGAGCGCCGCGGCACGCTTACGCAGATCGCCCTTGCCAACCGCATGAACGAA
The DNA here is from genome assembly GCA_964409255.1 of uncultured Pseudobdellovibrionaceae bacterium. Taxonomy (GTDB): domain Bacteria; phylum Pseudomonadota; class Alphaproteobacteria; order Micavibrionales; family Micavibrionaceae; genus CAYPCP01. Next base: position 38,373 of record CAYPCP010000001.1, on the reverse strand, counting down.
CGGCAGTTGTTGTCCGGCACCGTTTCGACCGCGGCGTCGGATGAATCGGATTTCTGGAGCCGCCTGAAACAATTCCGCGCGATCTTCTGTAATCCCAAGGATAACGGCCTGGGCCTCGAGAACCTTTGCAAGGGCGGCGGAACGGACAAGACGCGGTATAACCGCGACGTGGACTTCACGGCGTCGGTGGATTTCCCGCTGACGCTCGACGTCGATTTCACGCCGGACAAAAAGGCCATGACGAAGGACGAGGAAAACGTATTCGCGCTGGCGTCGAACCTCTACGCAAACGATCCATTACCGACCGTCCTGCCGGGCGAATTGCTCGACCAAGACGGGGATCCGTCCGAAGGCGCGCTGAAAGTTCTCGATGTCCGGGCGCTGGCGGCAAAGCGGTCGGTGGCGCAGAACAGCTTCGCCGCGATCGTCGGCCAGCGGGCGCAGGGCACGCCGGATGTCACGCCGTTCCTGTACGCGGCGATGAAGGAAATGAGCAACGGCGCGCTGGAAGCCGAGGAGATTGAAAAATATCTCGGCACCAACCCGAGCTATAACGCGCAGATGGAGATGCTGACCAAGAAGATTTACCAGCACCCGGGCTTCTTCACCGAGCTGTACGACAAGCCGGCCAACGTCATGCGCAAGGAAGCGGCGATGCAGGCCGTCAACCTGATGCAGAAGCGCGACATCTACCGCAGCCTTCTGCGCAGCGAAACGCTGTTTTCCGTGATCCTTGAAACGTCGCTGATGGACCGTCAGGAAGAGATCCAGAACGAAATCAGCCGCCTCGACCAGGAAGGCACCGTGGAGCCACTGGAATGATGAAGGCGATGCTGGAAAGACTGGGCGGGTTCAGGGCGAAGATGTTAACCGCGCTGGCGGTTGCGTTGATGCTGGCCGCCGCCGGCCTGTCGGCCCATGCCGCCGAGGATGCGGGCGCGGAGAAACCGCAGGAAGGCCCGAAGATTACGATCACCATCGGCATCGGCACGGACAACACCCAGACGGTCAGCGGAAACTGCCCGTGCAACCCGTGCCCGTGCGTCGCGTGCTGCCGCTGCTGCCCGCTTCAGACCGCCTGCGGCCAGGATTGCGCGTGTACCGATGCGGAGCAGACGAAGATCACCATTCCGTATATCACGGACGAATTCCTGATCCACCGCGAATGGCTGGTGAAGATCGTGTGGGAAGCGCATATGCTGCCGGCCATGATGTTGATGACGGAACAGCTGACGGCGGCGGCGATGCAACACATCACGATGATCGGCATGCTGTACGACGCGAAGCACCAGCTGGAGAGTCAGGCATTGTTCCAGGAGCTTCACGCCGAAGCGCACAAGGATTACCAGGTCAGCGAAGGCGTCTGTATGTTCGGGACGAATACGCGCAGCCTGGCCATCGCGGACCAGAACAGCCAGCTCAGCCACATCGTGATCGGAAATCGGATGTTGCAGCGCCAGCTTATTTCCGCCGACGTGCTGTCGAGCGGGTCGGGTTCCGACCTTGAAAGCCGCCTTGAACAATTCATGAGCGTTTACTGCGACCCGAACGACAACGCCAAGGGTTTCTCCAAGCTGTGCGGCGCGGGCGGCGACAAAAAACGCCGTAACAAGGACGTCGATTTCGCCACCACGATCGACCGCGCCGATACGTTGGAAATCGATTTCACCCCGCAGGGCGACGCCAAGCACACGGACCGCGGCGCCAGCGCGGACGAGGAAGACATCTTCGCTCTGGCCGCCAACATGTACGGCCATACCCTGCCCTTCCCGCTGCCGGAGATCTTTATCGCCGACAATGACGGCAACCAGAAGGAAGCGGGCGCGTTTGCGATCATGGACCTGCGGTCCCTCGCGGCGAAACGGTCGGTGGCGCAGAACAGCTTCGCCGCCATTGCCGCGATGCGCACCAAGGGCGGCGAAGAAGTGAAGCCGTATATGGAAGCGCTGCTGAAAGAAATCGGCATCCCGGACAAGGACATCGAAGAAATGCTGTCCGACAAGCCGAGCTATTACGCGCAGATGGATATCCTGACCAAGAAAATCTATCAGGACCCGAATTTCTACACCAACCTGTACGACAAGCCCGCCAACGTCGCGCGTAAAAACGTGGCCATGCGCGCCATCGGCAATATGCAGAAACGCGACATTTACCGCAGCATGCTGCGTTCCGAAGCCACGATGGCGGTCTGGCTTGAAATGGAATTGATGAAAATTCAGGAGCCGCTGGCCAGCGAAATCGAACGTATGGATCAGGAAGGGACGGTCAGGCCGATTCCATGATGATGCATCGTTTCACGCATAGCGCCCTGCGCCTTTTGACCGTTCTTGTTGTCGCGGCCGCGTTTGTCATGCCGATCGGCGGCGGGCACGCGAGCGTTAAGAACGAGGACGGCACCATCGCCGAAAGCCCGAGCGGAACCACCGGCACGCCGTCAAGCTCGTGCGGGTGGGAACAATTCATGGGCGCGGTAGCAAAACGCGAAAGTACGAACAACCCGCAGGCGAGAAACGACATCGGTTACGCCGGTTATTTCCAGTTCGGGGAAGGACGCCTGCAGGAAATCGGGTGGTATTGCAGCCAGCCGGTGAAATCGGGCGCGTACCAGTCTTTCTCCGGCCAGTGGTGCCAGAAGGCGAAGAATCACGGCGTCAATTCCATCCAGGACTTCCTTAAAAATCCCGAAGCACAAAAGGCCGCATTCAAAGAGCATATGATCAAGCTCTATAACCAGACCAAATGGTGCCATCAGAATATCGGCAAACAGGCGCCGGGCAAGTCCTGTAACATCACCCTGTCCGGTATTCTGGGCGGCGGCCACCTTGGCGGCGCGGGCAGCGAGAAGAGAAATAACGGGGTGTGCGGTTACACCAACAAGACGGGCGCGGGCGCCTCGGACAAATACGGCACGTCGATCGGCGCGTATGTGTGCTGTTTCAAAGGCTATTCGATTTGCAGCGTGGTGGCGCCGGGCGATTCGTCCTGTAACGATTCCGGCGGCACGGACGGGAAGTGCGGCGACGACACGCAGAAAAACTGCGAAGGCGGCCAGGGCATGAGCGATACGGGCGCCGGGCGGTACAACACCGACTACGATAATTACCCGGACGTGTCGGGCGGGGACCTTCCGGGCGGGCCGACCGAACACCATCTGAGCGAGCTGACGACGGGGTTGCGCCAGATCTGGGTCGCGTCGCTGCAGATCATGACCAGCCAGCTCATGACCGCGATGATGGATCAGGTCAAGGCGATCGGCACGTTCCTCGATGCGAAGAACCAGCTGGAGCTGCAGCGCCTGCTGCAGCAAAAAACCGCGGAGGCGCACAAGGATTACCAGCCGTCGGTGCAGATGTGTGAAATCGGCACGATGGTCCGCAATCTTTCCAACACGGAAAAGGCGATGGAAATGTCGCACCTCGCGATTGCGCGCCGCATCCTGAAACGGGAATTGTCGTCGGGTGAGAGCACCACGCTGGAGAGCGACAAATCAGATCTGAAATCCCGCGCGAAACAGCTGCGCGACGTGTTCTGTAACGTCGAGGATAACGGCACCGAAGCCGATTATTTCTGCAAACAGAAAGACTCCAAGCCGGTGCGCGCCAACCGCGACGTCGATTACACCACCACGCTCGACAACCCGCTGTCGCTGGAGATCGACATCGACGACGGGAAAGTGACGGAGGACGAGGAAAATCTTTTCGCGCTGGTCAACAACCTGTTCATGCACCGCCCGTTCCCGGCCGTCGCGGAATCGTACACGACGCTGAAAGTCTTCAGCGAGCCGTTCCAGAAGCTGCGCTCTGTCGTGGCGATGCGCGGGGTCGCCCGCAACAGCATTGCCGCCATTATCGCGCAGAAAACGCAAGGGCCCGATCATACCGGCAATTCCGCGCCGTACATGCGCGCGCTGATCAAGGAAATGGGGCTGGAGGAGGAAGAGATCCTCAAGCTTCTCGGCGACCGCCCGAGCTATTACGCGCAGATGGAAATCCTGACCAAAAAAATCTATCAGGACCCGAATTTCATCGTGAACCTGTACGACAAGCCGGCCAACGTCGCGCGTATCCGCACATCCATGGCGGCCATCAAATCCATGCAGGACCGCGACATCCACGAGGCCATGATGCGCCGCGAGATGTTATTGTCCATGATCCTCGAAATCCGCATACGCCAGCACCAGAGCACCGTTCTGAACGAAATCCGCAATAATCTCTACCGTTCGAGCACCGGCCCGACCAAGGGCAAATAAGGCCCCGGGACCCGGGCCGCCCGCCGGACTGGCACCATCCTTGCATTTATCCCTTTCGAAGGGCCGTACGGTGCGGCCCCGGAACGTCGAAAGGCACGGATTTATGTCTTTTCAGGCCCTGAACGCCGCCCTGAGCGGCCTGCGGATCGCGCAGCAGCAGCTGAATACGATTTCCAGCAACGTATCCAACGTGAATACCCCCGGGTATTCGCGGAAAATATTGCCGCAATCGACCCAAGTCATTCAAGGCACAGGGGAAAGCATCGGTGTCCGGTCCCACACGATTCTGCGTAATGTCAGTCTCGACCTGTCCCGCGACCTGTGGACGCAGATCAGCTCGGTCAGCGCCCTGAACGTCAAAGAGACCTATCTTTCCAATATCGAGGCCTTTCACGGGCCGCCGGACAAGGGCCTGTCGATCGCGGCACAAATTTCCGAACTCAAGGACGCTTTTGCCGCCCTCGCCGACGCGCCCGAAGACGGGTTCCAGCTTCAGGCCGTCCTGGATCAGGCCGGCGATGTCGCCCGCAAGTTCAACGGCTTCCAGCGCCTGATCACGCAGCAGCGCAGCGACGCGCAGGACGAAATGTCCCTGACGGTGGATACCGTCAACACGCTGCTCAAACAGATTTCCGCGTTCAACCGCGACATCAAGGGCGCGGCGAACCTCAACCGCCCGACCGCCAATATCGAAGACCAGCGCGACGAAGCCATCAAGAAGCTTTCCGAGCTTATCGAGATTTCCTTCTTCCAGCGCGGCGACGGCGTGCTTGTCGTGCAGACGCGCACGGGCGTGCAGCTCGCGGATGAAAATCCCGAAGTTCTTTTCTTCAACCCGACCATGATCGGCCCGACATCGTCTTATCCCGATTCCGCGGCCGGGCTGTATGTCGGCGGCGACCCCACCCGCATCGTCACGGCGTACGACATCGCCGACACGAATATCGGCGGCAAGCTGGGCGGTCTTCTCGAACTGCGCGACGACATTCTGCCGCGGTATCAGGCGCAGATGGACGAGCTGGCGCACAAGCTCGCGCTGCGCTTCGATGCGCAGGGCCTGCGCCTGTTCACAGATTCGTCGGGTCAGATCCCGGCGAACACGCCGCCAGACCCGAATGCAGGACCGCCGCCGGTAGCCGTCGAATATGTCGGATTTTCCGGCGTCATTCAGGTCAACACCAATATCATCAACGACATCACGCTGCTCCAGCGCGGGACATACACGGCAGACGTTGAGTTGCCGACCGGATCGAACGAGGTCATACGCCGCGTCCTTGAATTCACGTTCGGCGACGTTTCCTACATGGAAGCGGCGGGAACCACCGACCTGAACATCACGGCGCCCGCAACGGATCTTCAGGAATGGCTTGGGCTTTATTCGCAGAACCGGGTGGTGGGCGGCGTCAATCTCGGGTCGTTCCCGCAGATCGATGACGCCATCGTCGGCAGCAACACGGATATTGCCGAGGCGCTGGACGAATATTTCCCCAACTGGCCGGCGGACGACCAGTTCCGCATCACGTTCAACAACCGCACCGGACCGGGCACGACGACGATCACGATCGACCTGAGCGACGCGTCGACGAACTTCCCCATCGGGCCGGGCGTGAATGACGCGCTCGACCAGATCATATCGGAAATCAACAGCCAGATCGCCCTGTCGGGCGTGCCCGCCGATCTTGCCGCGCAGGCGACGCGCAATTCGCATGGCCAGCTTGTCATCGAATCGCGCGGCGACGTGTCGTTCGACGGCAGCAGTTTTGCCGGATCGATGGGCAGCGACGCCCTCGCCGTTCTGGGCTTTCAGGAACAGGCCTATGCCGCGGAAGATCCGTATTTCGACATTCAGGTCGGCAACGGCGCGCGCATGCGCATCACCATCGAACCGGGCGATACGCAGACGAACCTGATCGACAAGCTGGAATGGGACCTGGCGACGCAGACCGGCGTTCCGGGATTGCATGTCGATTTCGACGCGTTGACCGGCCGCCTGACGATCCGTCCGGGAATCGACGATTCGAACGGCGGCCCGAGCTATGGCGGCGATCTGCGCATCATCGGCGGTCCGTTCTCGACCAACGGCGCGGTCAACCCTGCGCTGGCCGCCCTGCCGGCATCGGTGGGAATCGTGGGCGCCATTTTCGGCAGCTATGCCGTGTCGGGCGGAACGGTAACGGAACAATCGCCGCTGACGGATGTTTTTTATGAATCGGAAATCACGGCGGGATCGAACACTTATGCCCCGTTCCGCACCCAGTATCTGGGCCCCGGCGCGAATATCCGCACGGGTATCGTCACGGGGATCAACATCCTGGATTTCGGCCAGAAAATGATCAACGCGCAGATGCAGGACCTGATTACCGTTCAAAACCAGACCGAAGACGAAGGCACGCTGCGCGATCTTTTGCAGCGCCAGCTTCTCGACGAAAGCGGCGTGAATATCGACGAAGAATTATCGCATCTTATCATCGTTCAGACCGCATATGCGGCGGCCGCGCGCGCCGTTACTGCGGCGGATGAGATGTTTCAGGAATTGCTCAACGCGGTGCGTTAAGCGGTAGAATTTTTTTAAGGAGACGTTGTCATGGCAAATATTTCATCCCTCGGTCAGGCCCTTGACCAGATCGCGCGTCTGAAAACGCAGCGTCTGACGATGGACCATCTCCTGATGCAACAGGCGACCGGCAAAAAGACGCAGGTTTTTTCCGGTCTGGGCGGCGATATTATCGCATCGCAACGCGCGCGGACGGACGCGTCGGCGCTGGAAACCTATGTCAACAACATCACGCACGCGGACCGCCGCCTGAAGCTGATGATGAATGCCATCGAAGACATCAAGAAACAGGCGGACAATATCGCCGACGCGCTTGTCGTCGCCGTGCAGGAAGGCGACTACCCGGAACTGGAAACCATTCAGGCGCTGGTGAAGAACACCCTCGACTTTGTAGTCGATACGATGAATATCCGCGATGGCGACCGTTATCTTTTTTCCGGCGCAGACAGCAAGACCAAACCCATCAGCGATACGGGCCTTTTCGAAAGCTTTTTAGGACAATTCGTTCCCGATGCAACCGACCTGACAAATCCGCCGCTCGTGGCGTCGGGCGTCGTGGGGCAATGGGGCGACGGCACGATCACGACCGAGCAGTTCATGGCATCGTACAAGGGCACGAACGAAACCATCATGGGTTATTCGGCGTCGCTGACGAATAACACGGCGGGCAAGGTTTTTGTCCGCGTCGATGACAATGCCGAATTCGATTACACGGTTCTGGCCGACACGCCGGGCATGAAAGATCTTATCATGGCGTTCAACGTCCTGAAGTCCCTGCCGCCGGTCGAACACGCGCCGGGCGCATTGAACGATGCAACGGCAACGACATTGCCGGAAGATACGCCGCCTTTCCCGCCGCGCGAAAAGCAGGACAATTTCTTTGCGGTGATCAAAGATCTATCAACGGTTATCAATAACGCGCTCGACAAGCTCGACGACCAGAGCTTCAAGCTCTCGCAGGTTCACGCGCAGATCACGACCATCAAGGTAAGCCACCAGACGGACATCAATTCGCTGGTCAGCATTATCAGCGATATCGAGAACGTCGATGAAACCGATGTCGCGGCCAAGATCTTGCAGATGCAAACGCAGCTCGACGCATCATACCGCGTAACGGCGATGCTCTCCGAACTGTCGATGACGCGGTATATCTAGAAATAAATCAGGCAGGCTCAACGAGAAGAGAGAACGTCCATATCATGATGGCGTTCTCTTTTTCGCTGCAGGCTTTGGCGATCGGCTGGGCGTTGAATTCCTCCGCCCCTTCGCGGAATACCGTGCTGTTGATGCTCAATGAAATGAACGACGCATCCGAACGGTTGAAGTTTTTCGCCATCTTTTTGCATGCGCCGGGCGGCACGGCGGCAAACGTCACGGAAAAATTCTGATCCGTCATGACGACGGCGATCGGTTTCCCCCACGGGTCCATCGGATCGGCTTCGGGGCTTTGCGGATTTTGCTGCAGCCATGCGAGCGTCGCGAGCGCGGCCTCGACACGGTCATTGCGCATGAAAAGATTGGTCAGGCCGTAAATTCCGCCGATCAGCACCGCGGCGACGATAATCACCAGCGCCGTTTCCGGCAGCGAAAAACGCGGTTTTTCCGGCGAAGGCCTAAGCACTGCGGATCATCACGAGGTTGGGTTGAATGACAGCGCGCAGACCCAGCGGCGCGAGCATTTCCTGAAGCACCTGATCCCAGGCCTTGCCGCCTTGCCACGACACGGTCGTTTCGGAATCGACCGCGCTTTCAAAGAACAGGGCGTAATCGCCGGGAATGATCTGCGACAGGGCCAGCGCCAGCGGCAGGTCTTTGCCGAAACCGACAGCGTCGGGAAGATTGCTTTGCGCGGGCAGCGATGCCGGTTGCGCCATTGGCGGACGCGGCGTTTCCACCGGCGGCTGCATCATCGCCGTCTGGGCGTGGACGGGATAATTATTATCGGCCTGTCCGCGATCCATCACAGCGGGCGGCGGCGTCAGCGGGGCGGCCGCAACCGGCGCCGGGGGCGGCGCGATCGGCGCGCGCATGACCTGCGGCGCGGCATACGCACCGGATACAGGCTGGCCATCATAACCATAGACCGCCATCGGCGCGGGATTGCCACCGGGCATCGCGCTAAGGCTTGTCCCGGCGGTGGGTGCCATACCCATATTGATCGATGGCTGCATCGCGGCGCCCTGTTGCATCATCTGCGGCGCGGCGGCGGGAATGCTTGGCGCGATCGGACGCGCCTTGCCGCCCGTGGTCATGCCGTTACCCAGTTGCACCGGATTGAGCGTGTTCGAGGCGGACAGCATCGCGCCTTCGACCGTGCCGGTATTCATCATCGTGGGCGCATAGCCCGCCTGAACCAGCGGATAGGGATTGATCGTCAGGCCGCCGGCGGAAGCGGACGGGACCGGCGCGGGCGGAACCGGATTCGCGAAGGCCTGCGCCCCGGCGTAATAACCTTGTTCCTGCATCGGCGGGTAGTGCATCGTCATGGCGGGCGCGGGCATCGGCGTCGGCTGCATCATCTGGCCCTGCGGCGCGTAGCCGTAGGACGGCATCGATTGCATGTCAGGCTGCGCGGCCTGTTGCTGCGGCACGGGGGCGGGCGCCTGCGCGGGGGGAACCCATTCAAAACCGGCCAACGCGGGCGCGGCGGCGAAAAGACCCAGAGCAAAAACGGAAGACATTGCGATCGAGCGCATCATGCGGCACATCCCTTGAATTTTTGGCGGCTGAAAGAATAGCCGCACGATAGAACGGCACGCACCAAATGACAAGACTCAAGGGGATGATTTTCTGGCGGATTTTAGCCGTAATCGACCATGCGGCGGCGGCGCACGGACAACCAGGCCGGGCGGCGCTGGCCCAATATCCAGTTCCGGAACGCGCGCAGAGCGGAATCGAAGGACAGGCCTTTTCGTTCCAGTTGGACGAAGACGACCGTAATCACGATGGTCAGAAACAGGGAAATCGGACGGAAATAGACCAAAAGCACACAAAACGGCCACGCGGCGCGGGCATCAAGGCCGAAAAAGCGGACCGGGCGCATGGTATTCCGCCAGTGCCAGTTGACCCGTTCTTCTTCTGTATCTTCTCTGACGCCCATACAAGCCCCTGATGGAAAAGGTTAATCGCCGCCACCGGCGCCCGTACTCGATGATAGCATAATATAAGTGCGGCGGTCGATTAATCCGGCATCGAAGGCGATACCGGCGGAATTGGCCATGGTGCGGCCGTTGAACTGGATAATACGCTGGATCTCGGCGGGCCAGAGCTTGAAGTCCATGGACAGGAATTTATCGCGGACCTCGTCCGAGAACACCATCCATTCCCGCACGCCCAGACGGCCCCCGCCAACCTTCGGCACCAGCGTCTGGGTCACGATCAGGCGGATCGTTTCCATGAGCGCGTACGCGCGTTCGGAACGCTCGCCCGGATCGAAGGTGGCGACCATACGCTGGATCGTCGCGGACACGCCGACCGTGTGGGTCGTCGTATACACGGTGTGGCCGGTTTGCGAGGCTTCGATCGCGGCGGAAATCGTTTCCTTGTCCCGCGCCTCACCCACCAGGATGATGTTCGGTTTACGGCGCAGCGCGTTGCGCACGCCGCGGGCGAAGTCCGGCAGGTGGCGCGGAATTTCAGTTTGTGAAATCAGGGAGCGCGGCGATTTGATCGCGTCATACACATATTCGATCGGCGCTTCGTAACAGACGATTTTTCCGGCCCCGCGCTTGCGCTCGATCAACATGCGGATACCGGCGGCAAGCAGCGTGGTTTTCCCCGAACCCGTCGGGCCGGTGATAACGACCATGCCCTGCCGCGGATTCCAGGCCTTGATAATCGCCTCTTCGACGTTGAGATCTTCCATCGTCGGCGGTTCGCTGGGTAGGACGCGCATTGTGATCTGCGCAGAATCACGGCCACGGGACAGGATCGGCGTAACGTTCACACGAAAGCGCACGCGCGTATAACGATCGGGGCGGATTTCGTAAGACAGATCGAGATCGGTTCCCGACGCCAGACGCGCAGTGGCATCCGGCCCGTAAATTTTATGCAGGAACACGCCCATGTCGGCCGCGTCGATCGGGCGGAACGTGCCGGGATAGAGCGTGCCGTAAATTTCGTTGTAAATCGGCCGGTCGGTCTGGATGGAAATATCGGACGAGTTTTTCTTCACGCACCACAGAATGAACGGATCGACATGCGCATCGGTAAACCGCGTGGGTTCATCGATCCATGTTTCGGCGACGCTGTCCTTCGATTTAAGAAGGCTTATCGGTCTGCGGGCGACCATTGATTATACTGGGGCTTGAGGGCGGGGGGCGCGGTGATGGTCAAGGCACGGTCGCCAACGCGCATTTCGCTACCGCCGCCGGTGACACCGCGGTCGGTTTGAAGCGCATAAGGCGGCGATACCATGCCCTGGGAAAGAAGGGTGCGATACCGGATCATCCCTTGGTAATCGGCAACCAGTTTATTCAGATCGGTTTGGAAAATATCATCGGCCTGTTGAACGCCGGCTTTCCAGCCTTCGGCAACGGCGGCATTCCATTGATCGCGTTCCAGCGGGTTTTCAGGACGCAGGATATCGGGCGGCGGCGAAACATCGCCCCATTGGCGTTCCAGATAGGCACGCCATGTGCGCGGCGCGGAAACGATGCGGGCATTGCGGCCGATATTAAGCACCTGATCCGCCACGGCGGCGTTCTGACCGCTTGAATCGATGATCATCGCATCGAGCTGTTCGGAGATTACCGGCGGTTCGATCAGCAGGCCCGATTGCGCGGGGATCAACAGCTGGCGGAAATCGAACACCTTGTCCATGTAACGGGCGCGGGTTTCCATTTCCTGACGAATTTCAAACGTGCGCCACGCAAGACCGCCACGGGCGCCATAAGACAGCGCGGATTCTTTCATCGCGTCGCCGCGAATATCGATCGGCATGCCGCTTTCGATGTTTTTATTTTCCTTGGGCAGGGATTGCAGTTCGCTGAGCGATGGCGGCGGCGGATCATCCGCATCATCCAGAAGCGACGCCGACGCCGCGCCCGCGCATGCAACGGCACCGATCGCCAGAGCGGCGATCAATGTCAGGAGAAAACGCGGAGCGAATGGCGAGCGCATACGGTCAGCCCCCCAGCCCGGTCACCGGCGCGTAATGAAGTTCAATGATTTTGCGGACGCTGTCGACCTTGATGTCGCCGCGCACGCCGAGCTGCAGGCCGACGTCGCGCAGGACGTCGATAACCGGTTCGCCTTCAACGTCGATATTCACGATCGGCGGCACCGGCGGGCGATTCCCCACAGCGATAAAAGAATAGCTGGCGCGTTCGGCGAGCGTTTTCGTGACCTGTTCCGGCGGGCCGACCCAGTTCACCGTCACGGCGCGCTGCAGTTCCGGCGGCGCGTTGTGAATAGGCTGGACGGCGACGCCCGGCGATTTGTTTTGTTCGACGGCGGCCAGCGTTTCAAGGGCGTTGGAGGCCTTGTCCGCGGCTTCCGCCATCATGAGCGAAACCTTATCCGGCGTCGCGACAACCTGCGGATCGCGCTTGATGGGTTCGCACCCGGCAAGGCCAACGGCACACACCGCGCCAATCAGCGCGAGTGTAGAACCAGAAAAAATGTCTGTGAAACCCCGAATCATGCGTCCCGGCATTAGATGGTTAAACCTTTAGCAGACTATCCCCTAACCCATTGCACCACAAGCGGTCTGCGCCGTTTTGCCAACAGGTTAAATGGTCTGTTTTCAATCAATTGCGACCCCATCGTATGACTTTTCCGGCGGGTTTGGCAAATTGGACGTAACGGGGTCAGCGGGTGGCGCTGTCGCGGATCAGGCCTTTGCTGCGCATGGCGCTCACGACCTTGGATTTATAGGCGGAGCCATGATGCGGCGTGCGGGAATGATAATGCGCGATCGCCTTGGACAGGGATTTGGTTTCGTCGATATGGCCGCGCAGGATCCATGCGGCGACCCCCATATTTGTACAGGGATCGTCCCGCACCCATTTGAGGGCGGTTTGTTCGCTGACGCCCCAGTTCTGGGACAGTTCGGGGATCCAGAGGGTGTTGATCTGCATCGGGCCGAGGTCATAGGTGCCGTTTTCATTGGGGCCGACCGCCTGCCCGATCTTGCCGCCTTCGACCTGATGGATGCCCACGAGCACCGCCGGCGGGACCGCGTAGGTCTGCGCAGCGAGCATGAGGCATGCGGCAAGGATTTTTGTCATATTTAATTACTCTATCTCAAAATACTTAAAATTTTATCTATTGGCCGGAAGATTCGTCCTTTTTGCCGCCCTTGAAGAAGGACATCGGATTACCCGGTTCGGGCGGCGCGGACGGGGCGGCAGGCGCCGCAGGTTGATCGTTTTGCACCGGCGGAGCCGACGGTACCGCATCGGCCGGTTTTTTTGCAAAAAAGCCCATCGGGCCGCCGGCGGCGGGCGGGGCCGCAGGGGCGGATTGCTGCACCGGGGCGAGGTTTTGCTGCGGCATTGGGACAGGTTCCGGCTGCACCATTTCAGGGGCCGGGACCGTCATCTGAGCGGGGGGATTGATGGGCACGTTTTGCTGCGGGGGCGGGGGCGCGGCGGCCTCTGGCGCATCGCCCGGAACCGCAACATTCAGCAGCGTTTCCAGCATGGCCAGACGCAGATCGAACGCTTTCCACACCGGGTCCACGGACGGGCTGACATCCCCGTTCGAGGCCGCCACACGGGCGGTTTCGCCACGGTGGCAATCGGCGTAAATCCGGGCCAGAGACTGCAATATCATCAATTCGGCGAAGCTGCTTTCGGCCTTTTCGGCGGACGCGCCGATCATCGCCTCGCGCAGCATGGCGGCGCGTTGCTGCAGCCGTTCGGCGGTCGTCTGGATCATCGCCGTTTCGTTCTGGCCGAAGGGGAATTCCGCGATCGCGCCGAGGACAGGCTCCATCGCGCTCAGGTAAAAAACCTGGCTTTGCGCCATGTCGAAAAGCGGCTTTTCCGCGCCCGCGGTGCGCAGACGGGCGGTATGTTCGGCGGAGGGGGTGAAATTGTCGGCAAATGTCAGCACGGCTTCGAGTGCGCGGGTCAGGCGCGCGGTATCGTTTTCCGCCGGGACGCGGCCCTGAAGGCGGTAGCTTTCGCCCACCAGCTTGGCGGACATCGCGGCCAGCGCCAGACGGACGGCGTCGGCATCCCCCTGCCCTTCACGAAGATCGAGCTTTTGTGCCACGGACAGGCCGAGCTGCACCGATTGCCCCAGCAGCGCGGCCAGCGTGCCCGCTTCCTGCGCCGGCGGTGAATCCGGGCGGGAATGCGCCTGCACCGCTTCCATCAGCGGGACGCCGAGCTTGTCGAGGAGTTCGATGAGGAAGGCGCTTCGTTGGTCCATGGCCATGGCGGGTGTTTTTAGAAAACTCTCACATTTATGGCGGAAACCGACACGGCCCGCTTCGGGACACTATATTATGTCCCTTTGCCGTGCCCGTCAAAGCCTATGGAAGGCGGGTTTTACGACGGCAGATCGGCCAAAAGGGCGTTGAGGTCCTTCACCCGGCCCCGGACGATCTTGATATCGCCGTTGCGGCCCTTGTAAACCGAAAGCGGCGTGACGGTGAATTTCCACGCCTGCATCAGGGCGAGATTTTTCTGAACGCCCTGGGTGCTGACATTGCTGTCGGTCGGCAGGGCCGCCGTGTCGCCATCGAGATGCTTGAACCAGCGGTCCGCGGCATCGGGCGCGGCCAGCAGGAAAGCGGCCTGAGAGAGCGACATTTCGTTGAAACCGACCGGGATGATGCGCACCTGGATCAGGCCTTTTTCGATATAGTCCTTGCGCAGGTCGTTCATGAAATCATGGCAGTGCGGGCAGTTCGGATCGACGAAGGAATAGATGACCGGCGCGTCTTTATTGCCCAGCGCGATCGAATTGCTGTTTTCGACGTCGGCCAGCATTTTTTCAGCCGGGGTGGCGGGATTTTTCACATCACCGACGGATTTCAGGGCGGGTTCGGGCTTGGCGGGCGCATCCATCGCGAGGAAGTCGAGCACATCGCCGCCTTCGGCCTGCAGCTTACGCACCTGTTCGACGGTGGCCATCGCGCCGTCCTTGTCGAACAGGACGCCCATCACGAACCCCTGTTTGTCGGGGGTGACGTAATAATATTGCTCCTGCCCCTGATAGATCGTGATCCAGCCGTCCATGCCGTGTTTTTTGCCCAGATAGCGGATCTGCGCGCCGCGATCGACGAGGTCCTGAATGGCGGCGGGCACTTCGGGAAGTTTGGTCGCGTTCTGGGCGAAAGCCATCGCCGGAAGTGACAAGGCCAGCAGGAAAACGGAAAGGCGGAGGAGCATCATGGAAGGCGGTCCCTTTGGGTGAGTGATCTTCGTATCTTAAGCTATCCCTGTATTCAGGGCAAACTCTGAAGAAGTTACAGGAACAGGATTAAAACGCCTGTATAGCGGTACAGCCGCCCGCCCACGATTTCGCCATTGGCATAAAAACCCGTCAGGGGAATATCGCCGATCACCTCGCGCACCAGCGCCAGTTCGTCGCGGCCATCGACCGTGAACGGCATCTGCGCGCGGGCGATACAGGAAAAATACAGCGCGCCCAGCGGCGCGAAGACGCCGCGTTCATGCAGCGTGCGGTCGCGCAAAGACAGCAGCATCTGGGTCAGGTCGGCGCGCACCGTATCGTCGTCGCGGTGGACGAACATGATGCGGTCGCCGGATTCCATTTTCTGCGCCACGGCCATCACGCCTTCGTCGGGATCGATGCCGACGATATCGCGCACCATGTAATCCTGCGTATCGCTGCCGGCGACGGGCAGCGCGATATGCACCTCGCCCTTGAACAGCGCACGCAGGTCTTCGGGGATGTCGGGCGCGCCGCCCGCCACCTTCATCAGGATATCGTTGGGGTCCTTGCCGGTTTTTTTGCGGGCCATCTCGCGCAGCGTATCGCTGAAGACGTCGAAAGGTTTCTTGCCGTCGATCTCCATGATGACATGGCCGTCGGCCTTGGTGATGGTCATCGTGTCGCTGATGGGGATGCAGCCCTGGCTCATCGCGGCGCTCACCGCGATATCGGTGGAGAAGACCGCGCCGCTGAACCCTTCCTCACGCGGGTCGGTGGCGAAATGCACGTGACGCTGACGCGCAGACGTCAGCCCGCCCGCCACAAACCCGCCCAGATGCTGCGCGATCAGGGAGATGGAAAAATCGGGGTTGCGTTCGGTGATCGAATTGCCGTGCATCACGACCAGCATCGGATCGTGTTTTTCCAGCCACGGCTTGACGCCTTTTTTGATTTCGTTGTGTTCGGAGGTTTCGGCAAAGAACGTGTGGTAATGGCCGGGATCGATATGCGCGATCATCGCGCTGATCGCGGGCCGGTCGACGAAGGCTTCGCCGCACCCCGCCACCGCCATGCCGCAGGAGCCGATCCAGTTGTCGATGCCCGTCACCGATTTGAAAAGCGACAGGATGCTCTGCGCGTCTTCGGCGAGAAGATCGGAGATATAAATAAAACCCAGATTGAAACGATCGCCCGGCGTCCGCGCGCCGGAGAGCGTTTCGAGCACTTTCTTGCTGGTGTCGCGCCAGTCGGTCCCGTCGGAGGCGGCGCTGGCAAATCGGGTGGATGTAAACAAGGACGTCATGGCCGCCAGTATAGACCGTTTAAAAAACCATACAAAGGCTTGATGTTCTGTTACACTGCACCAGATTTTGCCAAAGGAGAGATATCATGGAATGGCTTATTATTCTGGGCGTTCTGGCGGCATTAGTGCTGTTCATCATCACGATTTACAACCGGCTTGTGGCGTTACGACAGAACCGGGGGCAGGCATTTTCGGATATCGACGTGCAGCTTAAACAGCGTCTGGATCTCGTTCCGCCGCTGGTGGAAACGGTCAAGGGTTATGCGGCCCATGAGACAAACCTGTTTCAACAGGTGACCGCCGCCCGTTCCGGCGTGCAGCAGGCCGCCACACCCGAGCAGCGCCTTGCCGCAGAAACGATCATGGGCCGGGCCATGGCGGGATTTTACGCGGTCGCGGAGAATTATCCCGCCCTCAAGGCCGATGCGAATTTTCAAAAGCTGATGAGCGAATTGTCCGACATCGAAAACAAGATCGCGGCGGCGCGGCGTTTCTTCAACAATGCCACGTCGGAATATAACACCGCCGTACAGCAATTCCCGGCCAATGTGATTGCGCCGAAATTCGGTTTCCGCGAAGAAACTTTCTTTGAAGTGGATGAGGCGGAGCGCCAGACCCTGAACAAACCGCCTGAAGTTAAATTTGGAACCTGATTTTAGGAGCGCGGCCGTCGCGGGCCTGCCCGCCTGAGGCCCTTTAAAAATATGGCCGCCGGCCTTCAAACGCATATCTGGAACAATAATCTTAAATCCATCGCGCTTCTGGCGGCGTATCCGTTCATATTGGGCGCCGTCATCTGGGCGGGGGCCGCCGTTGTCGGCGCGAGCGCCGCATCCGCACCCGACATGGGCGCGGCCAGCGATTTCGCCTTTTCGTTCGTCTATCAATATTGGCCGGTCATCTTAACGGTCGTCGCCGTCTGGTTCATGATTTCGTGGATGTTCCATGGATCGATGATCCGAAAACTCTCGCATTCGTATCCCGTCACGCGGGCGCAGGAGCCGGCGCTTTACAACCTGTTTGAAAATCTCTGCATCGCGCAGGGCATGAAAACCCCGCGCCTGGAGATCATCGAAAGCCACGCGAGGAACGCGTTCGCCAGCGGCATTGACGACCGCAGTTATTGCGTCACCGTCACGCGCGGGTTGATGCAGTCGCTGTCGAAGGACGAGCTGGAGGCCGTATTGGCGCATGAGCTTACCCACATCCTTAACCGCGATGTGCGGCTGATGATGGTGTGCGTGATTTTCACCGGGATGCTCGGGTTTGCCGCGCAGCTTTTGTGGTCGAATATGCGTTACTCGCTTTATGTTCCGCGCTCGTCCGGCAGCAATAACAACAACCGGGGCGGCGCGCTTTTGATCGTCTTCGGTCTTTTGATCGTGCTGTGGGTGGGATATTTCGCAACCCTGTTCATGCGGTTCGCGCTGTCGCGCCGCCGCGAATACATGGCAGACGCGGGCGCGGTGCAGATGACGAAAAACCCCGACGGCATGATGCGCGCGTTGATGCGGATCGCGGGGATGGACGCCGTTCCCGCCATGCCCGGCGATATCCAGATGATGTGCATCGAAAACCGCCAGCCGTTTCTGGGGCTGTTCGCCACGCATCCGCCGATTCAGGACCGCGTGCGGGCGATTGCGCAATTGACGCACTCCCCGATCCCGTCCCTGCCGCCCAAGGCAAGGGCGGATGACGCCGACCGGTTTCAGGCACCCGCCGACGGCCGCGCCAACTGGACCACGCGCCAGCGTTTCGCCGGGCGCCGCCCGTCGAATCCGTGGGTGCGCTAAGCCTCTGAAAAAACACGAAAGCCTGTGTCCGTTTTCCCTTGGAATCTGAACGTGGCACTATATATTTATGAAGAGCGGGCCAACCCCCCGCGTTAGGAGAAAAAATACAATGCAACCGAATAACTTTACGACCTCATCTGAATCGCGGGCCGTGTCCTATGACGCCGGTCTGCGCGCGCATATGCAGCGCGTTTACAACCGGATGACGGTAGGCGTCCTGATCACCGCGCTGACGGCGTGGTTCGTATCCAGCACGCCGGCGCTTCTGTCGCTGCTTATGGGCGGCCCGCAAGCGTATATCGTGATGCTCGCACCGCTCGCTATCGTGTGGTTCGGCTTCCGTCCTGAAACGATGCAGCCGTCAACATTGCGCCTGTCGTTCGGCGCGCTCTGCGTCCTGTACGGGATCAGCTTCTCGGTCATCCTTCTCGCCTTTACGGGTGAGAGCATCGCGCGCGCGTTCTTCATGGCCGCCGCCTTGTTCGGGGGATTGAGCGTCTTCGGTTACGTGACGAAGAAAAACCTCGACGGTCTGGGCACCTTTGCCGTGATGGGCGTATGGGCCGTGTTCATCCTTGCCATCGGCACGATGGTCGCGGGCCTGTTCGGCGTCGAAACGTCGGGCATGCAGAACATCATCGCGGGTCTGGGCCTTCTGGCCTTCTCCGGCGTGACGGCGTGGCAGACGCAAACGACGAAGGAAATGTATTCCGCGTCGTACGGCGATGACGCCAACAACCGTTCGGCCTGGGCCGCGGCGCTGACGCTGTACATCAGCTTTATCGCGATCTTCCAGTACATCCTGCACTTCGTGGGCAACCGCGAATAGTGCGCGATCGCTTCTGTGCAAACATAAGCGTGAATCGCCCACTCACTAATAGTGCGATGCACAATCATTAATTGAGAAACCCGGCCGTAAAAAGCCGGGTTTTTTAATGGTTTCGTCACACATTTGTATTCTAATTTGTATAGGCCATAAAAAAAATACAAAGTGGTATCAATTCAAGGTTGTGTGACCAATCTGATTTGATGGGGCATGCGCCCCGGGGGTTTTGAGTGAGGGAAGACACAGGAGCCGGAGCGGCCGCGCCGCGCCGTATCGTCACGACAGAGGCAACCAGCCTGCCTCCTTCCATGGCTGGACAAGGCGCCGTTCCATCCGCGTTTTTTATCGGCACCTCCGCCGCCATGCGGCATCTTTACGACATCATCGAAAGCGCCGCGCCCAGCCGGGCGACCGTGTTCATTACCGGGGAATCCGGCACGGGAAAGGATGTGTGCGCGCAGACCATCCACCGTTTATCGCCGCGGGCCGACGGCCCGTTCGTCGCCCTTAACTGCGCCGCGATCCCGGCGGGCCTTCTGGAATCCGAATTGTTCGGGCATGTGAAAGGCGCGTTCACCGGCGCCATCGAAAACCGCGAGGGCGCGGTGCGACGGGCGCAGGGCGGGACCCTGTTCCTCGATGAAATCTGCGACATGGCGCCGGAGATGCAATCGAAATTGCTGCGCTTTCTCCAGACCCTCAGCTACACCAAGGTCGGCGGCAGCCGCGAGGAAAAAAGCGACGTGCGCATTATCTGCGCGACCAACCGCGATCCGGTTGCCGATATCGCCAGCGGGCGGTTCCGGCAGGATTTATATTACCGGCTCCACGTCGTGCCGGTGACGATGCCGCCGCTGCGGGGCCGGGCGGAGGATATCCTCGATCTGGCGGATTATTATCTCCGTCTTTACACGGCGGAGGAAGGCAAGAGCTTTACCGGGTTTTCCGGCGAGGCGGAGGCCTTTCTTGTCGCGCATGCATGGCCGGGGAATGTGCGCGAACTGCAGAACACCATCCGGTCGATCGTCGTGCTGCACGACGCGGCATATGTCGAGGCGCGGTGGCTGCGTCAGGCGGCGGCGCAGCATCAGGGCCACGCCCCCGCCCGCAGCGAGCCGGCGACGGCCAGGCCCGCCATCCAGCCGCTCTGGCGCAGCGAAAAGGACGCCATCGAACACGCCATCGAGCTATGCGGCGGCAATGTGCCGCAAGCCGCCGCGCTGCTGGAAATCTCCCCTTCCACCATCTACCGCAAGCGCCTGTCCTGGGAAGGGCGTTGACCCCCTGCTCTTGACCGTTTTGCGCGGGGAGGATAGCGTGGGGCAACTTTCACACCCCTGCAGGAGACTTTTTATGCTTAAGGAATTTAGGGATTTTATTGCGCGCGGCAACGTATTCGACATGGCCGTCGGTATCATCATGGGCGCAGCATTTACCGCGATCGTCAATTCGATGGTCGGCGACCTGATCATGCCGCTCATCGGCGTTTTGACGAGCGGCGTGGATTTCGCCGATAAATTCGTCGCGCTGGACGGCCAGACCTACGCCAATCTCAAAGCCGCAAAAGACGCAGGCGCGCCGATCATCACCTATGGTGTATTCATCAACGCGGTCATCAATTTCATGATCGTGGCTTTCGTGATCTTCATGCTGGTCAAACAGGTCAACCGCCTGAAGAAGCAGGAAGCCGCCGCCCCGGCAGAACCGCCGGCGGACGTAAAGCTTCTGACCGAGATCCGCGATCTCCTGAAGAAATAAACCATTCGAAGGCGGCCCTGCGGGGCCGCTTTTTTTACGCTTGTATTCCGGGCGGGTTTTGCCTATTTTGCAGCCCTGTATCCAGCAAGGGGACGTAGCTCAGCTGGGAGAGCGTCGCGATGGCATTGCGAAGGTCGGGAGTTCGATCCTCCTCGTCTCCACCATTTTTCTCATACATATCAATCGATAAAGATTATCGCAGCCGGGGCGAAGCCGCCCCTGCGGTTCTTTTCGGGTTTTTGTAAATAAATATGGAAATTTGTGTCGCCAGCTGCTAATTCTCTACAATTAAAGAGTGGGAGGGCGAATCTTCCCGGCGTGTAAAAGCTTCCGTTTCGGGCGTGTGTTTGTTACATCTTTTTGTACCAACCATATTAAGGAAGATTTTCATGACCAGAACCTTTGTCGCCCTTCTCGCTATTGTCATGGTTTGTGGCTTTGTATCCGGTTGCAGCAATACGTTCGAAGGCGCGGGCCGCGACGTTGAAAACGCCGGAGGATGGATCCAGGACACGTTCTAGGATCGCAATAAGAGGAGAATAACATGGTGCGTTTTATATTTTTCTGCATGGCTGTCATGGCGCTGTCACTGGCCGCCATTCCCCTGATCAATATCGCCGACGGGATCGCCGATCAGCGCGCCGAGACATTGGCCGCCGCCACACAGGCGGTTGCACCGGAAACCACGGACGCATTCGCGGAATTGCCGCAGGAACCGTCCGCCGATACGCTTAACGCGATTGAAAGCGCAGCAGGCGCCGGCGCCCCGGCACAGGACACCAGCACGTTGTCCGGCGGATTTGGCAACACCGCGCCTTCCGCGCTGGAAGATGCCGAAGCGCAGACGACGCCCGTCGATCCGGCGACGCCGCAGGACAATTAATCCATCACACCATATTTCTCTTGAGTTAAGCGCGGCGGCGGGCTGGAATGGGGCATGATCCGTTCTTTTGCCGCAGCATATTGCACCCCTGTCTTTTTTGGTCTTTTCACTTTCGTTATCGGCCTGTCGGTGATCGCGCCGCGCGCTGCTTCGTTTGCGGCGCCCGTGGCGGGATTGATCATGCTCGTTACATGGTGGGCGGGACGCGGCACCTGTCTTAAGCCAACCAAAGGCGAGTTGTTTTTCGCGCTGGCGGTTCCCGCGCTGGCCGCGCTGAGCGCCTTATGGGCGATCGATCCGCCTTTCGCGATGGAACGCGGCGCAAAGCTCGCCCCGATGCTGATTTTCGGTGTCGTCTTTATCGCCGCGGCCCGCGCCATGACGGCGCAGGATATCAAGCCGCGTTTCGTCGCGATGCTGGTGACGATGTATGCCGTCATTTGCGCGGGCATCGCGCTGGAGATTTTCTGGGATGTAAAAATCTACCGTCTTGTGAACGCCATACCGCCGGAGACGCCGGTATCGATTGTCATGATGAACCGCAGCATGGTCGTCGCCGCGGCCTTCTTTCTGCCGATGATGCTGATGCTCTACCGGGCGGATCTTTCGCCGAAAACAAAATGGGTGTTGGGCGGCGCATCGGCCATCGCGCTTCTCGCCGGTCTTGTGCCGACGGAAAGCCAGAGCGCGCAGATGCTTCTTATCCTTGCGGTGATCGTCGCCGCGCTTTTCCCGGTGCGCGTGCGCACGGCATGGGTTGTCATGGCGGCGCTTGTCTGCGCGCTGGCGATCGCCGCGCCATGGTTCGCGCAATATCTTTTCAGCATCGTCCCGCAGCAAAGCCAGGAAGAAATTTCCGGCATCATGCGCGCGGCGAGCATTCCGCACCGTCTGGAGGTGTGGAATTTCGTGGCGGCCGAAGCGCTCAAAAGCCCGCTGTACGGACAAGGCATCGAAGCGGTCCGCTACATCAAATCGGAACAATGGCTGGTGCTGCCGAACGCCAACAACATGCTTCACCCGCACAACGCGGCGCTGCAGCTGTGGGTGGAGTTCGGGATTGTCGGCATCCTGCTCGGATGCGCGTTGTTTCTTTATATTTTAAAGCGCTTATGGATGGCGCCGCCGCTGGAACAACGCGTGGGGCTGGGCGTGCTGATCGGCATGCTCGCCGTGATGAATACAGGTTACGGCCTATGGCAGAGCTGGCAGATCGGCCTTCTTCTGGCGCTTTTTGCGCTGACGAGCTTGTCTTTCCGCACCGGCGGGTTACATAAATCTTGAAAAATCGGCCCGGGGCTGTTACAAACGCCCCATAAGCCCAGCCAAGGAATGTTGGAGTTCCCCCGTATAACGGGCGCGATGCTTTTATTTCGGATTTAGTTTCTTGCCGTCTTTCTCGTATAAGACGACGACATCAGAGACCCCCCGGGCTTCAGAAGAAGCTTTGGGGGTTTCCTTTATTTATGGCGTGACGGTTGACGGGATCAGCACCCAGTAACGGCCCTTTGATTTCATCAGGCCCGCATTGTGTTCGGCATCCGCGCCGAAGCCCCAGAAATAATCGCCGCGCACGGGGCCGCGGATCGCGCCGCCCGTATCCTGCGTGATCATCATCTTGCGAATGCGTTCACCCTGATCGCCCGGCGGCGCGGAATCGAGCCACACCGGCATGCCGTACGGCAGCAGCGAGCGGTCGATCGCCAGCGAACGGCCCGGCGTCAGCGCAACGTTTTGTCCGCCGATCGGCCCCTCTCCCGTCAGCGCGCGGAAGAACACATAGGATCTGTTCGTGTTCATCAGCTCCGCCGCCTGATCGGGATGGGTTTCCAGCCAGCCGCGGATCGCCTGCATCGATACGTTGTCTTTCGTCAGCTCGCCGCGTTTCACCAGCTCGCGGCCAATGGCGTAATAGATGTGGCCGTTCTGACCGTCATAGCCGATGCGCATGACCTTGCCGTCATCAAGCTGCACGACGCCCGACCCCTGCACCTGAACAAAGAACGCCTCGACAGGATCATCGACCCAGACAAGCACTTTATCCTGTGCGGGCGGCAATTTTCCGGCGAGGATTTGTTCGCGCGTTTCATACGGTTTCAGATTGCCGTCTTTCACGCGGCCGGCGATGCGCTGACCTTTCAGTTCGTCGCGAAACTCACCCAGATTGACCATGACAAGATCGGACGGGCGCGCATGCAGCGGCACGTTATATTTTCCCTGTTTCGTCAGGGAGCCACGCAGCGACGCTTCGTAATAACCCGTGAAGAGACCTTCGGTGTCATTGCCCGCGCGCACTTCATATGGCGTGAACATGCGTTCGAAATACGCCTTGTAGCCTTGCGGAGCGGTGGAAGACATTTCCATGAAGCGCAGACACGCATCCTGCCACGCGGCGGCGGTGCCGAAACGCGCATCGGGGCCGAAATTCGCATCGGGTTTTAGGACGGCGACCTTTTCACAGCTGCGCGAGAGCGCCTGACGCCAGCCGTCGAAATTATCGCCGCCCCAACCGGGCAGCGCGGCATAAGAGCTGCGCGTGATAACGAGCGGCGCGTCTTCTTTTTTATCGGCGTCGGCGGTGGGTTTTTGCGGCGGCGTTGCACACGCGGCCAGCAACAAAACAAGGATGAGGGATACGAATCGCATGGCTTTATTAAACCACACGATATCGCGGCGCTTAAGCGGAATTAATGGATAGAGGCGTCAGGCAGCGGCGTTTTGTGTTCTTCGACAACATCGCCATCGCGCGTTTCACACAGCAGCCAGCGCGGATCGCGCGATTTCACATTGCGCGTGAATGTCCAGATATCGACCATTTCCGTGATGCGGTCGGGATCGCCGGAGACGATGTTATTGTCACGATCGCGGATCACGCAGGTTTCATCCGCCGTAAAGCGAATGGTGATATAGGCATCGCGTCCCGTCAGGCGGGCATCGACGATATCGGCGTGACGCACGGCATGAATTTCCGTCGATACGGTTTCGCCGCTGCGCTCGCGCGCTTTCAGCGCGCCGTCGAAAGCGTTGTAAACGGGATCGGCCAGAAGATCGCGCAGCGTTTCGCGGTCGCCTTTCGCAAATGCTTCGACGACGATCGCGAATGCTTCCTGCGCGGCGGTGATAAAGGACACGGGATCGAACGCGCGGTCGGCCTGCGCGATATCTTCCAGCCCCTGTTCGCTCGCGGGACCCGAAATGCTGGCGTTGCGCGGCAACATCGCGCCGTCGGTGATGGCGGGAAGGTCGAGCGTCTTTGCCGCATCGGTTCCTTCGAAGGCCGGTTTTTCCGCCGGAGCGGATGTAAAGGGATTGGGGCGCTCGCGCTCGTCGCCATGGCGGGTCCCGATCACGCTGCGCAGCCAGAAAACAAGACCGGCGGCAACCAGCGCATAAAGAAGAATATCGACAGGTAATCCGTTCATACTTTTTTCCTACAGCGCGCGGGCTTTCTTGGCAATGACTTTACATTATATCATAAGCATAGCATAAGGCGGCGGGCCGCGCGCCGTGCTCTACCTGATATGTTGCGCGGCGGTGAAAGGACAAGGAATGCCGTTTATTCTTCTGGGGCTGTTTTTCATTCTGCCCGCGCTCGAAATCGCGACCTTTATCGTGGTCGGCGACGCGATCGGGGTTTTCGCGACGCTGGCGCTGTGCATCCTGTCGGCGGCGGCGGGATGGATGATTGTGCAGAAACAGGGCTTTGACACGCTTTTCAAAGGGCGCGAAGCGCTGGAAGCCGGGCAGTTCCCGGGGCAGGCCATGTTCGACGGGTTCTGCATCGTCGTGGCGGGGGCGCTCCTTATATTGCCGGGATTTGTATCGGATGGGGTGGGCTTCGCCCTTTTGATACCGCCGGTGCGGGACGCGCTGCGCCGTTTCCTCGGGGCGAACATGGATGTCCGCGTTGAAACGTATGGATCGGGTTACACATCCCGCGATCGCGATCCGGGTATCGTCGACGGCACCTTTGAGCGCGTAGATGAAACCCCCGGCCCGGACCGCCGGATAGGGCCTTGAGGGCCTGTATTTTCCATGCTACGTCCTAGGGCATGAGCGAAAAAGACAAAAGCAAAGAAATCCCGCAGGACAAGCGTATCGACGTCGAGGCCCCCGCGCTTCCGATCACGGTTCACGCGCAATATCTTAAGGACCTGTCGTACGAAAGCCCCAATTCACCGCAGATTTTCAAGCGCGGCGGCACAGCGCCGCAAATGGACATGAATTTCCATCTCGATGCCCATAAAATCGAGGATGAAACCAATCCGCAGCTCTATGAAGTCACCATTCGCATCAATATCACCGCCAAACGTGAGATCGGCACCGCATTTTTGATCGAATGCGTGTACGGTGCGCTGGTTTCGCTCGCCAAGGACGTCAATCCGGCCCATATCCGCCCGATGTTGTTCGTCGAAGTGCCGCAAATGCTGTTCCCGTTCGCGCGCCAGGTCATCGCCCAGGCCACGGCCAGCGGCGGATTCCCGCCCCTTATGCTCAACCCGGTCGATTTCCGGAGCATGTATGTCGCGCAGTACGCGCAGGGCGAGACCAAAAACTAAGCCGTTCCAAAGACTTTTCCACAGGCTGTTTCTTTGATAGACTAGGCGTCAGGCGTAGTCGAAACGCATTTTCCTTTTTGCGTTAACGATTTCGCGATTCTTTTAGGTCCTCTAAGTTTTTATTTATTTATCAAATACATAAGCCTTCCGTCTCTCTTGCACACCCGGATAGTATTAATTTTATTTAAATACATCCGTGTCAGAATTGTTAAGGGATAAGAGGGTTTTAGCCGTCAGTCAGGGGCGGCCTCGCCGAAGGAGCAACGGATGGGCAAGGGGATTTTCAGCCTTATCAATGGCTTGAGAGACAGCCAGTCAGGGAATATTTTCTTCACCATGTTCGGGGCCGTGGCCCTGGTCGGGGCTGTCGGCGCTGCGTCGATGCAGATCATGAAAGGCCCCGTGCGCAGCATGTCCGAAGTGACCAAGCGCACCATTGCCGAAAACAATATGATGGCCTCATCAAAACTCGCCGTGATGGGCGCGACCGCGGGCGCGGATGGCGGGGATTGCGACAACGACACGATGATCGAACCCGTGATGTTCGAACCGGCGTCGAGTCTTCCGGCGCCAAGCGGCGGGGGTCACCTGCCCGCGTCGATCGGCGCGTCGTTGCAGGATCCGTGGCAGAACCGTTACGGGTACTGCGTATGGGACCACGGCACCGCGACCATGCAGGCCGCATGCGAAAGCCCGCCGGGCACCAATCACCGCCTCGCCGGCGCCAACCAGCAAAACCTTATTTCCATCGCGGTTATCTCCGCCGGTCCTGACAGACAATTCCAGACAAGCTGTATTTCCGCCGCCGCGGCCGACGCCGCCGGGAACGGAAACGGCGTGGTCGAAGACAACGAACCGACATTGATCCGCGTGCCGGGATCGGACGACGTCATCCATAGCTACACCTATGCCGAAGCGAACAGCGCGGGCGGCGGTCTGTGGAATTTGAAATCGGGCGATTCCAACACGGCGCAGATTCAAAAAGACCTTGAGGTCCGCGACAGCAGCGGCGTCGTCAGCTTCAGCCTCGACAGCGAACAGGGGATCGGGGAATTCATGGCGATCAAAACCGATTCCATTCAATCCAAAACGCTTAACGGCACGGTCGCGATGGATTCGCCGTTACGCTTCCCGCTTATTCCCGGCGACCCGCCGGAAGGCGGCGCCTCGGGCGGCGGCGGTGGCGGCGGTGGCGGCTCCGACAATCTCGGCGATCATACCGCGACGCAGGATTTGAACATGTCCGGCTTCAAGGTTCTGGGCGCTGACACGGTGACGGCGGCGGCGTACCTGCACTCCTCCGACCGAAACCTGAAAGATAAAATCACCGACATCGCAGACCCGTTCACCCTGCTCGATGCCATCCACGGGAAACATTACGTCTGGAAAAGAAACGGCGCGCCCGCCTTCGGCGTGATCGCGCAGGATGTTGAAACCGTTATGCCCGAGGCCGTCGCAACCGACAGCAACGGCGTGAAGTCTGTGGAATACGACCAGTTGATTGCGCCTCTCATCGAAGCCGTCAAGCAGCTCAGGGACGAAAATGCAACGCTGCGGAAAGATATCGATGCACTTAAACAGGACCGGTAACAGGATGCGCCTCCTCGCCGCGGGAGGGGCACTGAGCCTGATCATGCTGCTTGCGTTGGGATCGCCAACGCGCGAAGCGCTGGCCGCATGCTCTGGCCCGACCGGGTACGCCGGCGACCAGATTTACAATTCCACATCCAAAGTCATGCAATATTGCAACGGCGCAAAATGGATCCCGATGTGGGGGAATTCGCTGGGCCTTCCCGGCAGCGGTGGCAGCGGGGGAGGCAGTTGTGAATGGGAAGAAGTAACCTCACTTGGTACGCGAGTCTGGCGTGGTATCGCATCCTCTACCGATGGATCAAAGATTGTTGCTGCTGCCAATGGTTCTGACTTCGCCGTTTCTACGAATCGAGGGCAATCATGGGCGCCACCTGACTCTGGAGGCAGTGCTTCGCAGTGGTATCCCTTGGCAAGCTCCGCAGATGGGGTGAGAGTTATCGCAGGAAATAGCGCCGTAGCCGGAAGACTTTATCGTTCAATCGATTCAGGAAAAAATTGGACAATGATCTCTGGTGGCGGTGCGCCCTCGGGACGCTTCAATGCCATCACGATGTCACCGAACGGCCAAATCATCTATGCAACAAATTCAGGAGCTGGTAGCGGAACTATATACCGATCAACGGATGGTGGGGATAATTGGACGGCATTGTCCAACCCCGGTTCCGGTTTTTGGAAAAGTCTTGCAATGTCTGCCAACGGTCAGAGAGTTATCGCAGCAGGCACTAACTATATTTATATATCGACAGACAGTGGAAACACATGGACGACACGCCCTACAGCCGGGAACAAAAGCTGGGCAGTAGTTGCCTCTTCAGCCAATGGTATGCGTCTTATCGCGGGCGCTAGCGGTGAGAAATTATTCACCTCTACAGATGGGGGGGATACTTGGTCAGAACAAACTAATTCTCCTGTACAGACGTGGAACATCCTTAGTTCATCTGACGATGGCATGACGTTAATTGCGGGCGGAGGCGGCAGTGGTCAAAAATATTTTACCTCCGTTAATGGTGGCGTGGCATGGAATGAAGAAACAATTCTGGGAACAGGCCAATGGTTCAGCGGCACAGTTTCTGGTGATGGCAATGTCATGTTTGCAGGTCGCCCAGGGGGTGGTCTTTATATCAAAGATTGCGGAACCAGCGAAAGTGGTGGCACCAGTGACTGCACAACGGGTGCGATTGGCTCCGCTTGCAGCGATGGCTCCATTTACATCGGTAAAATCGGTGCAAACCGCATTTTAATGCGTAATCAAGAAACAGCCAGCGTTACCCTAAAGACGGTAAATACATCAACTCCAGGCACGACAGGAACAACCGACGGCAAGGTTAATACGGATGCTATGATTGCAGCTGGCGCTGGTTCGCACCCTGCTGCCAGTAATTGTAGAACTGTTGGCGCGGAATGGAACATACCATCTGAAGATGAACTTAATCTTCTTTGGATAAATAGCACAACTCAAGGCGGCCTGCTTGATCTTAGCGCACTGGGAATCAATACGACGGGAACTTATTACTGGTCTTCAACTGAAAATGCCATCAACCAAGTCATTCAACGTTTTAGCGACGGCGCAAAGGGGAACAGCAACAGAACTGGTACATCAAGAATTTTGCGGTGTATGAAGCAGATCCCCGACACAAGTGGCGGCGAAAGCAACGCCCTTATGGAGCGTGGTAAAATATCGACTGGGAGTCAGACAAGCTGCGCCATAGGCACGGACGGAAAGGCTTATTGCTGGGGTTATAACGCACGAGGTACGGTCGGTGACAACACCACCACGAACAGAGCGACGGCGGTGGAAGTATCAAGCGAGGACGTCTCCAACAGCTATAAACTTATCGAAACTGATTATCAGACCTGCGCCATACATACAAACAACAGTACATATTGCTGGGGCGGATTAAACAATTACGGTGAACTGGGAAACAATGCCGAGGGCGTTACAAGCCATAAACCCGTATTGGTTCAAAACGGCGGATCGCCGGGAACGTTTACATCTTTATCCGTTTCGGCTTACACAGCCTGCGGCCTTGCAACTGACAATAAAGTTTACTGCTGGGGTTTGACATGGGGTATGGGAAGTCCGGGTGGAAGCAGCGCCGTACCACGCGTGGTTTCAAATGGCGCGAATGCTGCAGGAACATACAAATATCTAGGATCTACTTCAACCGCCAGCCACTGCGCGATTGGTACAGATAATAAAGCCTATTGCTGGGGTTATAATTCCAGCGGACAATTAGGAAATAATACAACAACACAAACCGCAGGCGGGCCGCCGACACTTGTCCTGAATGGCGCGTCGCCAGGAACGTTTAAAAAAATTGCGACCGGTCAAGGACATACATGCGCCATTGGTACCGATGATAAAGCATATTGTTGGGGTAGCGACTCTAGTGGCCAGCTAGGCACAACAGGGCCTGCAGCGGATAGTCTGATTCCAGTGCTGGTAAATAATGGCGAAGGTCCCGGGACCTACAAAGAAATAACTGCCGGGGAAGCGCAGACGTGCGCTATCGGCACTGATAACAAAGTCTATTGCTGGGGCATGGGCTCGCAAGGGTCATTGGGCAACGGCACGAATGTTGACAGCCCTACACCGGTCGCCGTTTTAAATGGCGAAAGCTCGGGAGGCTTCAGGACCATAGAAAGCAGCAGCAGTAGTACGGTCTGTGGCATTGCCAGCGACAACAAAGCGTATTGCTGGGGTGGTGGCGGAAATTACTCAATTGGCGATGGCAACAATATTAGCCGCAATGTGCCGACAAAAGTCGCCAACGGCGCAAGTTCAGGATTTTTCGGCGATGGCGCTGGCACCGGCAGCGTCGATATAACGGCGGAAGAGCGTTGCGACAATGCCGAAGGTGATTTTGTTGGCAATGCGTGCTGGTTCTTGGGCGGAAACGGGCGTAGCTGCAAAAAAGTATGCGAAGATAATTTCGGACTTTATGATGATACGACACTGACCTATGCCGGGAGCGGCGGTAACGCAGCCAATTGTCAGGCGGTCATGACGGCGCTCGGCGCCGCAGGCACGACGGCCGCCAACGCGTCGAACGCGCATGGTTGTTACTTGAGCGGATCGTTGCGTTACAGAGGGACGTTAGCGACGACGGAATTATCCGCCACCGCCGGCGTGCAGCGCGCCTGCGCTTGTAAAGTCGGTGGTGACGATCTCGGGAATCATACCGCGACAAAAGACATCAATATGAACAACAACCGCATCATCAATGTGGGTGCGCCGTCGGCAGGTACGGATATCGCGACCAAGGCGTATATCGACGCACGCACTGGCACGAATGAAACCGATCCCAAGATTGGCGCTGTCACTGCAAGCAAATGGTGTGCGACCAATTCCGGCGTCATCAATTGCGACAAAGATCCGGATAGCGGGCCAACGGGATATTTTGTACTGGGCAGGCGGCTTTATACCGGCAATTTGGGCGGGCTTTCCGGAGCAAATCAGAAATGTCTGGATGATCTTCAGGATTTTGACTGGAAGGGGAAATCCGAAGCTACGTTGAATAGCTCGACAGTCAAAGCATGGCTTTGCGACAGCACGACTTGTCAGGATCTCGCCCCCAACACAAAATATACCTTTGCCGCGGCGGATGAACCTACTCAGGGGGGTAAATCATTTACGACGGATGCCGCTGGTCTTGGCCCGAACGATTCAAATGCGTGGGGTGGAGACACAGAAGCATTAACGCAGCACAGCGGTCGCTTCTTTACAAACCGCGCGACGGGAACAAGCACAAAATGGGGAGCGGGACCGAATACTGCACATTGCAGTAACTGGACCAACGCAACCGGACCTGAAAAAGGCGGGACAGGTATTGCCACTAATTATAACAACAGCGCGCGCTGGGAGCAGCCCGTAGGTGGTATTATTTGCAGCACAGGACATTATCTTCTCTGCGCCGTCGCCCCGCCAAGCGGACCAGCGACCAGCATTGGCGGCACTGAAACACCGCTTACTGTGATTGCTGCGCGCGAAAAAACTCAAGGCAGTTCAGCAGGACTGGCCACCGGCATGACACCGGGAACTTGGTACGATTATCCGCTAAACCGTCTCAGACAAAACAGTCTGGAGATTATCATGACCGATGGCGGTATCAGGCTTCCTGCTGGAAAATATTATGTCGATGCTGTTGTTCCGTTTGCCCGGAATGGTTCGGCAAAGGCCCGCTTGTACAATTCAAGTGCCGGTGCCGTTCTTGCCACTGGAACACCTTCTTATAACGGATCCGGCGTTGTTCCCCCTATGATGGGGCATATCACTTACAGCTATGTGCGCGGAATATTCACATTATCGTCGACCGCCACAATTAAACTTCAGACCGTGTTGATCAGCGGAACACCTTCGACCGATCCCACCCCGTTCGGCATGCCGAACGCTGCGGGGCCGGAAACGTACGGCATTCTTAAGATAGAGAAAATAAATTAACCGATGGACGAGATGGTAGAAAAGCACAGACAGGTACAGCCATTACTGCAAACGCTTATAGCGATTGCGGGATTGCTTGTCTGTGCGCCGACCTCTTCCTACGCGAATTGCAGCGGGCCTATCGGAACGGAAGGATCGCAGATTTACAACTCAACAGAAAATGTTATGCAGTTTTGCGACGGCGCCGACTGGATATCGATGGACGGGAGTGTGGTTGTTAAGCCGCGGCCTGACGACCTCGGCAACCACACCGCAATCAAGAATCTTGATATGGGCGGGTTTAAGGTGATTAATCTTGGCACGCCTTCCGATCCAGGCGATGCGGTAACCAAAGCTTACGTCGACGCGCGCACCGGCACATCGGAAGCCGACCCCAAAGTGGGAACTTTAACGAATGGAAAATGGTGTAAATCCGACGCCGCCGGAGAGAAAATTGTCTGTACCTCAGATCCGCCCGCGATTAGCGCTACGCCGCGAGGAATATGCGTAGCGATACAGACAATACCAACCGCCGGTAATGGCGGAACCGCCGTATCTGCGGCATGGACCAAAAGAAGCATGACGAACATAACCTGCGAAGGTCTTACCGGCGTTACATTGTCGAGCGGCAGCATCTCTCTTCCGGTTGGCCGTTACTATATTGATGCCTATTCCGCTTTCTATGGCATTGCAAAATATGCGCGGGCGCGTATCGTCAAAAACACATCAACACCGGTCATAGATGGAACGACCATCTACATGCTTGCCGTAACAGGCCATAGCCGCGCATCCGGCTATGTCAATATGGAAGCGCCGGGCACAATCGATCTTCAGTATTATTACGGCACAACGAATTCAGGAAACAACGATTTGGGTATCGGCGTTGGCGCAGGTGATGACATCGTATCTACTATCTATATCAAGAAAATCTCCTCTACACCGGAACCATAACAGATAAAAATTTAAGAGATCCGCAATGCAAGGTTTGAAAATAAAATTTTTAGCTGTTGTTTTTACATTCATAGGGCTTGCTATCGCAAACCCTGCATACGCCGCTTGCGACAATCCTGCCGGTCTTGAAGGCGATCAGGTTTATAATTCCACCAGCAATCTGATGCAGTTTTGCAATGGATCGATCTGGATCGGGATGGCCCGCGTCGAAGGCGGGGAAGGCTCAGGCGATAGTTTGGGAAATCACATAGCCAAACAAAACCTTGATGCTGCAGGATCGAAAATCATCAATCTTGGAGCACCCGTAGACGGCACGGATGCCGCCAATAAAGCATATCTTGATTCATTGTCGGGCACAGCGGAAACAGATCCGCAGGTCGGCACTTTGACAGCGGGCAAATGGTGCGTTGGTGATGGAACGCTCGTAAATTGCACCACCGATGACCCGGATGGACTGACTCCCGGAATATTTATCGCAATCGACCAACGTTCTTCGGGCACCTCCGTTGCTTCCGGCGCGCTTAATAGCTGGGTGGATCATGCGCTGAGCACCGTTCTGCTCAACACGGTGTCTGGCGCAGGCCTGGCGACGAACCTCATCTCCTTGCCAGCCGGTACGTATTATATCGACGCGACAGTCCCCCTTTACAGCGGCGGCGTTGTCGGGACCCGGCTTTTCAATCAGACGAGCAATACTGCGCTTCTTAATGGAACCACGGGCGGACAAAGCCCTCACAGCGTTATTCGCGGCACGTTCGTTTTAAGCGGTACGTCGACCATCAAGATACAGCATTACGAAACGACCACCGGCGGCGCATACGGCCTTGGCCGGGCCGCCAGCGCCGCAGGTGTAAATGAAACATACCTGACTGTTTCCATCCGGCAGGTCGCCGAAGGCGTTAAACAGCCGCTGGCTGAAACCGCGTGTTATGCATCATTTGTAGAAAGCAACACATGCACCAGCGCCTCTGATCCGCAACAAGTGTTGTTCCAGTACACTGGCGGCGTCAACAAATCGCAATGCGCCGCATTGTGCGAGGACGCGGGCGCGACATGCTGCTCTCATGTTACGGGCACCAATGCCTGTGTCGGAACGAAGACAGCGGTCCTTTCCGGCGGGCCGGCAGGTTCATCGGCAACGGCATGCGAAAATTGCGTGAAAACAAAACAGGATTCTCACTTTCTGGTCAGAACCGCAGCGACATGGAACGGAAATCTGGGCGGCCTTGCCGGAGCAACCGCGAAATGTCTGGCCGACCTTCAGGCCAATGACTGGCAAGGGAAATCAGCCGTCACGCTGAACAGCACGACGGTCAAGGCATTCTTCTGCGCAGGCGGGACATGTAACAGCCTGAGTGCCAACAAAACTTACAACCTCGCTGTCTCGGGAGATCCGTCTAAGTACGGGCTTCCCTTCACGACGGATAGCAATGGATTCGGTCCCAATAACAGCGACAATTGGAGCACTGTTTTAGGACCCGTGACTTACTGGATGAACCGTTCACATACAGGAAACGGTTGGAACAACACAGAGTTTGCTACAACGAACGCATACAAATGCAATGGTTATACTGATGGTACGACATCGTACATGGGTGTACATGGATTGGCGAACTCAACAGACGATGGACGCTTTGTTCAAGGAAGCGCGCAGCAATGTAACAACCAACGCTATCTTCTCTGCGCCGTATCACAGGATGCCGCGACGGGCACATGCCCGGCATCAGAGGACAGCGAAGGATGCGAAAAGGCCTTTAAGCCCAT
This sequence comes from uncultured Pseudobdellovibrionaceae bacterium, assembly GCA_964409255.1. Taxonomy (GTDB): domain Bacteria; phylum Pseudomonadota; class Alphaproteobacteria; order Micavibrionales; family Micavibrionaceae; genus CAYPCP01. The sequence goes on along the minus strand of CAYPCP010000001.1, from coordinate 3,368 downwards.
TATCGCGATGGGTGGGGCGCATGCTTGTGCGATTGGCGCGGATTACAAAACATATTGTTGGGGTAGGCAAGGAACGGGAGTGCAAAGGCTTGGCGACGGTACGACAGCCAACCGCACAGCACCGGCTACCGTCCTGAACGGCGCCAACTCGTCCGGCATGTTCCAGCAAGTCGTCGGCGGCACAGGTCATAGCTGTGCCATTGGCGCAGATAATAAGGCGTATTGCTGGGGTGACCATAATTATGGCGCGCTTGGCGATGGAACTGCAACCAGCACACATACAGCCGTGGCGGTCAGCAACGGCGCGAATGCTTCAGGAACGTATAAACAGCTCAGCGCCAACCAGCACACATGCGGCCTTGATATGAATGGCAAGGCGTATTGCTGGGGGCGGGGCGACGGCGGCCAGATCGGGGATGGCAGCGCTGTATCAAGAACCACTCCTGTTGCCGTTCTTAACGGCGAAAACCCCACGGGCACATACAAGCAGATCAGCGTTGCCTATGACCATAGCTGCGGCTTAGGCATGGATAGCAAAGTTTATTGTTGGGGCAAAAACGGCAGCGGGCAAGTCGGCGATAATTCCAAAACCCAAAGAAATTCACCAGTTCTTGCCCGCAACGGTGCCAACCCAACGGGTACATACAAGCAGATCAGTACAGGCGACGGAGTTACCTGCGGGATCGGCATGAATGATTACGTTTATTGTTGGGGCAGCGGCGGCGGCGGCCTACTCGCGGGATCATACGGAACGGACCAGATCACCCCTGTCGCAGCCACCAATGGTGGAGGACCATCAACATTCAAACAAATTAGTTCTGGCAACGTTCATTCATGCGGTATCGCCACGGACGATAAAGCTTACTGCTGGGGAAATAATACGTATGGCGGGATTGGTAACGGCGGGACATCGACCGCCTTTGCGCCCACCTTGGTTTTGAATGGCGCCAACAGCAGCGGCACATATAAAAACATCGCGGCAGGAAGTTATGTCACCTGCGCCATCGGTACGAATAACAGACAATATTGCTGGGGCGGCGGGGCCGCAGCAGGCGGAAATCTGGGCGGTGGTTCAGGGTATGATGTCTCAACGCCCGTAGCAGTGGGGAACGGCACAAATACCAGTGGAACATATAAAAGCATTGAACCTTGGACATGCCCTGGATTGAGCCCTTGCGAAGAAGCAGGCGGGAAATACATCGGCGGATTCTGCTGGATTAAATCCGGCGCGAACAAAAGCTGCGACCAGACATGTTCTGCGGCAGGCTCTACCTGCAACCTTTCCGGCACCAAAGATTACGCCGGTTCGGGTGGATCGAATACAAATTGCCTTAACATTCTGAATGCTCTGGGCAAAACGGGAAGCGGATCTGTAACAGACAGCACCTCTTATTTTGGACTGGCTTGCAACTGGGACGGATCCGGCGAACGTTCGCGCATAACGTCTCCGACGACAAGCTGCTCGGCATACGCACCCAACATCCAACAGGCCTGCGCTTGCGATTTGGGCAATGTACCTTTGGTGCCCACACCAGGCTACTTTGTAATTTCCGATACAGTTAAAAATGGTGACTTCAGAGGGATCGCCGCTGCAAACTCCCTGTGTCTTGCAAACCTCAAAACAAAATTGTGGAAAGGAAAGTCTAACGCAACCTTAAACAGCACGACCGTTAAAGCATTCCTGTGCACAGATACGCTCACCGATCCAAGTGTTTGCAACAATCTTAAGCCAAATAAAGAGTATTTCTTTGGGGCCATGGGCAGTTTGTCGACTGGCGGCGCGTCTATGACAGCAGATGCAAGCGGGATCGGACCCAATAATGCCAATAACTGGTCTTCGGCAACCCATTTCGGGACAACGGGTAATTATTGGTCGGGACGTCTGGCATCCAGTTCCACCAAATGGGGCGCGGGAAGCGGCCTGTATTCCTCGTGTACGGATTGGACTGATGGCTCGATGAGCTCCATGGGGCTTCTTGGCGGACCAAACAACACGAATGGCGACCGATTTAATACTCAGTCTGCATATTGTAACTTTACCAACCGTTATGTGTGCATGGTACACCCGAGCAACGCATCATCGACCAACGATTGTACGTATGCGGGCGGATATGAAGTGGGTGGTGCATGCTGGTTCCTTGGCGATGTCAACCAGACTTGTACGACCGTCTGCGCAGGAATTGGCGGCACATATAATTCAGCCACCGAGTCTTATGGCGGCAGCGGCGGACTAAACACGAATTGCGATGCCATCATGGACGCATTTGGTGCCGGTGGAAATTCTACAACGACCATATCGAATGCTGGCGGATGTTATATTAGCGAAGCAAACGCAGGTCGTTATCGCGGTACAGCAACGACAACCGCAGCTTACTCATCAGGGACCGCCCACCGCGCCTGCGCTTGTAACCCGCCCGCAATGCCCACAGGACCCACCTGCGCTACAAGTGGCGGAGTCGAAGTGGGTGGCGCATGCTGGTTCCTAGCCGAAGACAATCAGGGTTGCGGTGACATGTGTACCGCGGTCGGTGGAACATACAATGCCAGCGGACCCACAGTAACCTACGCCGGTAGCGGGGGGAGCAATGCCAATTGCGGTTCTGTCCTTACTGCGCTTTCTGCATCTGGCAGCGGCAACTCCAGCAACATAACCAATACTATGGGCTGTCAGGTAAGCGGAAGCACAAGAAGACGCGGAACCACGGCTACCTTAGAAGCGGCGGCCGCCTCTGGCACAAGACGCGCTTGTTCTTGCGAATTTGCAGGCAGCGGCGGTCAAGATCCATACTTCGTTTTGACCTCTGGCACCTGGAATGGAAACTTAGGAGGCCTGAGTGGGGCGAACAACAAATGTTTGGCAGACCTTCAGGCTAATCCGTGGCTTGGAAAAAGTTCAGCGACATTGAACGCGTCAACAGTTAAGGCTTTCCTTTGTAGTCGTGATGAATGCAACAGCCTTATGCCCTCTACGTCTTATAAATTTGCGAGGTCCGGCTCTGCTACTGTCGGCGGGGCGACCTTTACAACAAACAGTATGGGTAAGGGCCCCAATAACGCAAATAATTGGTCCGGGGCAACATATTTTGGTGGAAACGTAAATTACTGGACCAATCGCGGCGACGTCTATGGATCTTCAAATTATTGGGAAAATGAACCAAATGATGATTCAGACGGTTGGACTTGCGAGGGTTGGGAAAACTCTTCTTCTGGCAATAGTGGTCTGTACGGTAATTCAAATAAAACAAACGAAAACCGCTGGATTCATGATGGATGGGCGGGAGATATGCTCGCCTGCAACACAGCACAGCGCTTGGTTTGTATCGTCAACTCTCCCAACACCTGCGCAACGGCGGGAGGCGTGAACGTTT